>QMNJ01000028.1 GCA_003647715.1 Candidatus Coatesiibacteriota bacterium | reverse complement strand
GCGATAATAGAAGATGGTAAGGTGAAGGGGGTCTATCGCAAGGTTCATCTTCCAAACTATTCCGTATTTGACGAGAAGAGGTATTTTACCTCTGGCGAGATGCGCAATGTGTTTAAGAAAGGCGATTTCACCTTCGGGGTGAATATATGTGAGGATATATGGGTTGATGATGGACCGGGGATGATGCAGGCATTAGTTGGTGGGGCGCAACTTTTATTGAATATATCATCATCACCGTATCATATAAGAAAGCCGGTGTTGCGTGAGGATATGCTCAGAAAGAGGGCTATGGATTATTGTGTATATGTTGCATTTTGCAATCTTGTAGGTGGGCAGGATGAACTGGTATTTGACGGGCACAGTGTTGTGATTTCTCCCGAGGGAGGTGTTCTGGCGAGAGGCAGGGGCTTTTATGAGGACCTGATTGTATGTGACATTGACCCTGCATCAGTTATTCATAAGAGGGGGGTGAGGAGAACAACAGACGAAGTTGTGGATAAAATAGGAGATATCAGAACAGTTGTGCTCTCTGAGCCAGAGGTGGACGGTAAGCCCTCAATAGATATAGAGTTGAATGAACTGGTGGGAGAAGAAGTGGAGGAGGTGTATGGTGCGTTAGTGGTGGGGACTCATGATTATGTAGTCAAAAATGGTTTTACAGATGTGGTTGTCGGTCTCAGTGGGGGCATAGATTCTGCATTAACGACGACCATTGCTGTTGATGCGTTGGGGGCAGAGCATGTGCACTGTGTGTTTATGCCTTCAAGGTTTACCAGAGATATAAGTTATGAGGATGTAAAGAAGCTGGTAGAGAACTTGGGGGTTGATTTATATGAGATTGAGATAGATAAAGCGTATGATATATATAGGGAAATGCTTGCTAATTATTTTAAGGGATATGAAGAGGATGTTACTGAAGAGAACATACAGGCGCGCATCAGGGGTAATATATTGATGGCACTGTCAAACAAGTTCAGGTGGCTGGTTCTGGCAGCAGGGAATAAGAGTGAGATGTCCGTTGGTTATTGCACTTTGTATGGTGACATGGTTGGTGGATTTGCGGTGCTAAAGGATGTATATAAAACACTTGTATGGGAATTGGCGAGATATAAGAACAGGGACAGCGGAAGAGAGATAATTCCAGAGAGAATAATCAAGAGACCCCCATCTGCAGAATTGAAGGATGACCAGTATGATACTGATTCTCTACCACCTTATGATGTTCTTGACCCAATACTAAAGGCATATATAGAGGAAGACGAAGGTGTGGATGCAATAGTCAAAATGGGATACGAAAGAGATATTGTTAAAAAAGTAATAAGGTTAATTGATATTAACGAGTATAAACGCAGACAAAGTCCAATAGGTATAAGGATTACCTCCCGTGCTTTTGGCAAAGACAGGAGGATGCCAATTACAAATCACTATAGAGAGTGTTAAGAAGATATATAAATTAAGGTATAGTTAATGTTTTATATGCAATATTATAATTTGATTTGGAGATAGATTTATATTAGAATAATGTTAGAAGTCCATTGAGTGTCTGACCATCCGGGTGTTCTATTTCTGAATAATTAAATTAATTTGATAATAGTTAAGGAGGTGTTTTGTGTATCGAACGGTAAGGTATTTAACAAAACTGGACAAAGTAAGTGGTCTATCAGATGAGGAAAGGGAAAAACTTAAACAGGTAGAGGAGAAATTTCCGTTCAGGGCAAATGAATACTATCTTGACCTGATTGATTGGTCTGACCCCGACGACCCTATAAGAAAGATAATAATACCCCAGACGGAGGAGCTGGATGAGTGGGGTAGTTTAGACCCATCAAACGAGTCAAGATATACAGTAGTCCACGGTCTGGAGCACAAGTATAGAGATACCGCAGTTATTCTAACCACTGAGTTCTGTGGTTCATACTGCCGCTTCTGCTTCAGGAAGCGACTGTTTATGCATCTCAAGCACGATGAGATAGCGAGGGATATAACACCCGATTTGGATTACATTGAAGAGCATAAAGAGATAACCAATGTATTATTAACGGGAGGCGACCCTCTTGCTCTATCAACCAGAAATCTGGAGACCTTAATAGGTAATCTCAGGGCAATGGACCATATTCGTATCATTCGTATTGGAACCAAGATACCAGCGTTTAACCCTTATAGAATACTCAGTGACCCCCATCTTCTTGAGGTGATAAGCAAATTCAGCCGACCTCGGAGAAGAATCTATATAGTTACACAGTTCAATCACCCGAGGGAGATTACAGAGGTGGCGATAGAGGCGGTGAACCTGCTTATCAAAGCGGGTGCTATATTGGTCAATCAGACGCCTATACTTCGTGGTATAAACGACAATCCTGATACGCTCAGGGAATTGTTTAAGAAGTTGTCTTTTATAGGTATATCGCCATACTATGCATTCCAGTGTAGACCAACGGTTGGTAATAAACCTTTTAGGGTTCCGATTGTGGAGTCATACTGGCTGTTTGAGAGAGCGAAGCAGGGGATATCGGGTCTTGCAAAGAGGGCTCGTCTTGCTATGTCTCATGCCACAGGGAAGGTGGAGATATTAGCGGTAACAGAGGATAACATTATATTGCGGTATCATCGCTCCCCAGAGCCAGAGGATAGAGGCAGGGTTATGGTGTTCAAGAAGAATCCGGATGCCTATTGGCTTGACCAACTGGGTGAACCATTAGAGGTAGTAACTCCTTAAACTCTGCCTGTTGATAATAATAAATTTTATGCGTTTTTATGATTTAAGAGCCCTATGACAATTATTTAGATATTCCTTCCATCAATTTCCTTACTAATGTCATGTTTTCTATGGAGGTATAGTTTACTCTCCAAAACGAATAGAACGCTCTCTGCAATGTTGGTTGCGTGGTCAGCTATCCTCTCCAGATTTCTGGCAATCAAGGCAAGCCATATGCCATAATCACCGAACTTCTGGTCCTTTGATATCTGTTTTATGGTCTTTATTACAAAGTTTCTGGTCTGCTCATTTATGACATTGTCTGATGTAATCACCCTTCTAGCCAGGTCCTCATCACCGTTGAAAAGCGATTCCAAACTTTTGTTTAGCATATCAATTGCATAGTCAGCCATTTGGGGTATCTCATTTACGACATCTTGTTTTGGTAATCTTGCCAGTTTCATTACATATCCCGCAATATTCTGAGCGTGGTCGCCTATTCTCTCAAGGTCTCTATTTATCAGGATGGATGCTATAAGCATCCGCAAGTCGGTGGCTGTGGGTTGATACAGGGCGATTATCTTCACCGCCTCCTCCAGGTTCTCCACCTCCATCCTGTTAATCACCACTTCATCTTCATATTCAATCTTCTTTGCCAGTTCAGCATCCCTGTTCCTGTATGCGGTTATAGCTCTCTCAACCATCAGTTTTGCATAGGAAGCCATCTCGGTTATCTTCTCATTTAGTGCTCTCAATCTATTTGATAGCATATAGCACACTCCTTGAAAGCAAATATTATATCAGAACCTATCCAAATCTTCCTCTTAAATAGTTTTCAGTTCTCTTATCCTTGGGTGCGGTAAATATGTCATCTGTTAGACCAAATTCTACCATTTCTCCAAGCATCATGAAGGCGGTGAACTTGGATACTCTTGCTGCTTGCTGGAGGTTGTGTGTTACTATAACCACTGTATAATTGGACTGAAGTTCGTCTATGAGCTCCTCAAGTTTCGCAGTAGATATGGGGTCAAGTGCGCTGGCTGGTTCGTCAAGGAGAATTACCTCTGGCTCGATGGCGAGTGCTCTGGCAATACATAATCTCTGTTGTTGACCGCCTGAGAGTTCAAATGCTGACTTCCTCAATTTGTCCTTAACCTCATCCCAGAGATTGGCATCAATGAGTGCCTTCTCTACCCTCTCTTTAATAATTTTCTTATTTTTAATGCCATGAATTTTAAGCCCGTAAGCAACATTATCATAAGTTGACATAGGGAAGGGATTGGGCTTCTGAAAGACCATCCCAACTCTCTTTCTTAAATTGTATATATCATAGTTTTCAGTGTAGATATTTTCGTTATCAATGAGAACCTTACCATCTATTCTACAACCGTCTATGAGGTCGTTCATTCTATTTAGACACCGAAGCAGAGTTGATTTACCGCAACCCGAGGGTCCCATTATAGCGGTTACCGTATTTGAGGTTATTTCCATATTAACATCTTTCAAGATGTGGGCATCATCAAACCAGAGGTTGAGATGGTCAATCACAATCTTACTCTTCTCATAAACTACCATTGTTGCTTCCTCCTTGACCGAATTCTTATCATTATAGCAATAATGTTCATACCAAGAACCAAAACCAAAAGAACAAAGGCGGTTCCATAAGCAATTGTTGTCTGCTCTTTAGGGAATGTGCCCTCGGTCATAAGGGCATAAATATGGTATGGGAGAGCCATGACCTTGTCAAATATTGAATTAGGAAGCCCAATCAGATAGAAGGCGGCGGCGGTGAATAGGATGGGTGCGGTTTCACCTGCTGCTCTTCCGATGGAGAGTATCACGCCAGTGAGAATATTAGGCAGAGCAGATGGCAGAACCACCTTTATAGTGGTCTGCCACCTGGTGGCGCCCATTGCAAGCGACGCCTCCCTGAATGAGTTAGGGACCATCTTCAGTGCCTCTTCGGTGGCTCTGATGATTATGGGTAGGATAAGTATCCCAAGGGTCAGTGAACCTGAGAGAACCGAAACACCAAAGTTGAAATACTTGACGAATATAGCAAGACCAAAGAGACCGAATACCACTGACGGGACTCCTGCAAGAGAGTTCACACCTACCCTGATTATTCTCTTTATTCTCTCTCCTCTTGCGTATTCATTGAGATATATGGATGATAGCACTCCGAATGGAAGTGAGAACAGAATCGCCCCGATGGATAGAAGAACTGTGCCGACGATGGCAGGTAGGATTCCTCCCTTTGTCATAGACATTTTAGGTGGCTGTGATATGAACTCCCAGTTCAAAACGCTATAACCCTTGATTATTATATATGTGATGATAAGTATCAGAAAAGACAATGCGATTATAAGTGAGATTGTTGATAGTGCAAAGCCAAATATCTGTTTAAACCTTCTCATACTTCAGCTCTTCCCCGAATATATTCTGAGATAAGGTTGAATCCAAGAGTGATGATGAATAGAACCAGTGCTATGGAGAAGAGCGCATGATAGTGAATACTGCCGGATGCTGCTTCACCCATCTCTGCTGCTATGGTGGCGGTCATGGGTCTGACAGGTTTAAGATAGGAATGCGTCATCTGGGCTGCTCCACCGGCAACCATCAGAACTGTCATGGTCTCACCGATGGCACGAGCAAAGCCAAGTATTATTGCAGAGTATATCCCTGATTTTGCATAGGGGAATACCGCTCTGATGACTGTCTCCCAGTGATTTGAACCTAATGCATAGGATGCCTCTCTGATATCTCTTGGGACAGATGAGATAGCATCCTCTGCTAAACTTGTAATGGTGGGCAGAGCCATAAAGCCAAGAATGAACGAAGCATTTAAAGCACATAGACCGGTGGAGAGATTGAAGATGGACTTTATTGCCGGTGCGATTAGGACGATACCAATGAAACCATATATCACAGAGGGGATGCCCGCAAATAGTTCTATGGTTGGTTTTATTATGTCCTTCAATGCCTTCGGAGCCAGTTCAGAGATGAATATCGCTGAGCCCAAACTGAGGGGAACCGCAACTATCATCGCTAATAGGGTTACCTGTAGGGAAGCAAGGAATAGGGGAAGAATGCCAAACTCAGGTGTCGGCTCATGTGTGGGATACCATTTAGTCCCTGTCAGGAATTTAACAGGGCTTATATCAGCGAAGAATGGGATGCTCTGCGAGAGAAGAGTGAAGAAAATACCTGATAGAAATAGAAGAGATGATAGAGCGAAAAAGAGAAGGAATATCTTTATACCTAACTCCCTCATCGGTTCTTGTAAATCTTATTAAGCATAATAAAACACCATTAAATACTCGTGATTTCTTTCACTATATCATAGTAGTGGTAATATTCAATAGTTATTTTAATAAATATATAGGTTATTTTATATGTTTGTTGACTTGCTATAATCTCTTGTGTTAATTTCTTCTAAGTATGCCTGATAGAAAGCAGTTCGTTCATCTCCATGTCCATACAGAGTATAGCTTACTTGATGGGATGTGTCGTATTGAACAGTTAATCGCTAAAGCGAGGGATTTGGGTATGCGACATCTCGCCATCACTGACCATGGTAATCTTTTTGGAGTTATACCATTTTATAAAAAGGCGGTTGGGTCTGGAATAAAACCGATAATTGGAACAGAAGTTTATTTGACCTCTGGGAGTAGATTTGACAAGGTATCTAGTAAAACACCGAGAGAATTGTCTCATCTGATACTTATTGCCAGAAACGAACAAGGGTATAAAAATCTAATTGAAATATCCACCAGGTCCTATACTGAGGGCTTTTACTACAAACCAAGGGTTGATTATGAATTACTGCAGGAATATGGGGAGGGATTGATATGTCTCACCTCCTGCCTGAAGGGAGAAGTTCCAAGAACTATACTGAAGGGAGATATGGATGAAGCAGGTAAGGTGCTCTCACGGTATATTGATTTCTTCGGGCGTGAAAATGTGTTCCTTGAACTTCAGGACCATGGAATTGCTGAGGAAAGGATTGTGATAAAGGGTCTTGTGGAACTGTCTAAGAAGTCGGGCATTCCTCTGGTGGCAACTAATGACATACATTTTCTTAAGCAGGATGATTATGATATTCACGACACTCTGTTGTGCATTCAGACAGGTAAGAAGAAGAAGGAGAAAGACCGGCTGAGATTCTCTACCGACCAGGTCTATTTCAAGAGCGCTGAAGAGATGTATCAATTGTTTGATGAATTCCCCCATGCCTGTGAGAATACACTGAGAGTTGCTGAGATGACCGAACTTGAGTTGAAATTTGATGAACTGCACCTTCCCGAATTTCCGGTCGCTAATGGTCAAACACCACAGTTATGTCTCAGAAATCTCTGTGAGAAGGGTTTGAATGAAAGGTTCGGTGATAACATTAATGATGCTATAAAAATGCGTTTGGAACACGAACTGAACATTATAGATGAGATGGGATTTACCAGTTATTTCCTTATAGTGGCAGATATCGTTGACTATGCGAAGAAAAACGGAATTATGGTAGGTCCAGGGAGGGGGTCAGCAGCGGGGAGTTTAGTGGCCTATGTAACTGGAATAACCGATATAAATCCAATTGAGTATGGTCTTCTCTTTGAACGTTTTCTAAATCCGGAGAGGAAGGGAATGCCTGATATTGACATTGACTTTGAGGATGAGAGGAGGGATGAAGTAATAAGGTATATAATTAACAAGTATGGTAGTGATTCAGTAGCCCAGATAGCAACATTTGATACGCTTGGTGCGAAAGCGGCAATAAGGGATGTGGGGAGGGCACTGGATATACCTTTTGGGTTGGTGGATAGGGTGGCAAAGATGGTTCCGAGCGGAATGTCAATACGCAGGGCGGTAAAAGAGAGTGCAGACCTTGGTGAGATATACTCAGGGGACGATGAGTTGAGGAATCTACTTGATGTAGCCAGTTCCCTTGAGGGGCTTCCCAGGCATATTTCAAAGCATGCGGCGGGTGTGGTAATCGCCCCTGGCAAGCTATCGGATTATGTTCCCTTGATGGTTGATTCCAAAGGAGAGGTAGCAACACAATATCCAAAGGAGGTACTGGAAGAGTGTGGGCTATTGAAGATGGATATACTTGGTCTTACGACCCTTTCGCTCATTCGTCTCTGTCTTAATATGATAAGAGAGAGTCACAATGTAGAGATTGACATTAGCAATCTGCCGGTTGATGATGAGAAGACATACGAGATGCTGTCAATGGGAGAGAGTGATGGTGTTTTTCAGTTAGAGAGCCAGGGGATGAAAGATTTGTTGAAGAGGGTGGTGCCGAGGTCTTTTAAGGAACTCGTTCCAATTATTGGTTTGTATAGACCTGGACCTATGGGTGCTGGAATGATAGACGATTACATAGATAGAAAGCATGGAAGAAAGAAGGTTGAGTATTTAAACCCTGTATTAGAGGAGATATTATCAGAGACCTATGGTGTGATACTCTATCAGGAACAGGTGATGCATATTGCAAGCAAGGTTGCTGGCTTTTCAATGGCAGAGGCGGATTTGATAAGAAGGGCTATGTCTAAGAAGTCGGGTCCTGAGTTTATGGAGAGCTTGAAGGAGGACTTTGAAAAAGGAGCCAAAGCCCAGGGTATTGATAAGCGTGATGCTGAGTATATATTTGAGAAGGTGACACCATTTGCTGCCTATGGTTTTAATAAGTCGCACACCACTGCTTATGCGGTGATTGCATATCAGACCGCTTACCTGAAGGCGAACTACCCGCTTGAGTTTATGGTCTCTCTTCTTACGATTAAGTCGGGTGACACTGACAAGGTCATATACTATATCAATGTTGCCAAGAGAATGGGATATGAGATATTACAACCGGATGTAAACTCATCATTTGCTCACTTCAGCATAGAAAATGGTGCAATAAGATATGGTCTTACCGCCATTCTTAATGTTGGTTATAGTGCAGTTGAATCTATCGTATCCGCCAGAGAGGATGGTGATTTTACAGGATTGACCGACTTCTGTTGCAGGGTGGACCTACGACTGGTTAATAGGAAATGCATTGAGAGTTTGATAAAGGCGGGTGCTATGGACTGTTTGGGATACACAAGGAGTGCTCTACTTGATGCCCTTGACACAGCAATTGAGTATGGGCACAGGAGAAGCAGTGAAAGCAAGGTGGCGGTAGCATCTCTTCTACCAGAGGAGGATATGGAGAGATTCAATGATGTGGTGAGGGAAAAAGAGGAGTTTGAGCAGGGGGAGATGTTGAGATATGAGAAGGAGGTGCTCGGTTTCTACTTCTCCGGGCACCCAATGGCGCAATATAAAGAGAGATTGCGTGGGATTATAACCTGCCAGTTGGGAGAGATTGAGAGTATACCAGCAGGGAGCAATGTTGTGGTAGCAGGTCAGATAATCATAAAAAGACAGATAACTGATAAGAAGGGCAGGGAGATGGCGTTCTTCACCATTGAGGACGAGACGGGTTATGTTGAATGCGTCTCTTTCGCCAGTTCATACGAGAAAGCAGAATTTTTTCTGACCAAGGGGACAGTGGTGGTAGTAAGCGGGAGATTAGAGATGAATAATGGTCTTAAGATATTGGTGAATGAAATAATACCAGTTGAGGAGGCGGAGAGAAGTATGACCAATACCCTTAACATCAGGGTGCCAAGAAGTTTTATGGAAAGCGATGAAAATATGGAATCTCTCTATCAGTTCATTCTAAGCAGGACAACCACTGGAGGTATGATTGTGAGATTATATCTTGAGAGGGGCAGTGGTGATGGTGAAGTGGTGATGCAGTTGCCAAGGTCTTGTTCCATAATTGTGGATGAGGAGACAATCGGTGGATTGAAGAAACTGGTAAGTGGGTGTGAGGTATGGGCAAGCAGAGAAAGAATCAATGGGTAGGAATATGGCTGTTAAGAGAGTTAATGCATTTGTTTTGAAAGTTGACCCAGTTAGGGAGAATTCCCAATTAGTAAATATATTTTCTTTTGAATACGGTCGTCTTAAGACACTGTTGAAAGCAGGAAGGCAATCAGCAGCGAGAAGGGCAAGGTCAATTGAACAGCTCTCTGAATATGAGATTCTAATATACTTCAGGGAGACATCAGAACTGCATCTGATATCACAGTTTTCAATTATCAAGGATTTTCATAGGATAAGAGAGATGAGGTATGGACTATTTCATTCAATTGCAATTATAGAACATATATTAAAACTTATGCCACTGAATGAGCCCTCTGAGAAGATATACAACCTTTTAAAGAAGTCGCTAATCGCCATTGAAGGTGGGTGTGATGCCAGAGTGGTATATCTGCTATTCAGGTTGTATCTACTTAAACATCTGGGGCTTTTGCCTCAAACAGAAGTATGCACATCGTGTTCACGGAAGTTAAGTCAGGATGCATACTATGTGCCGTATAAGGGAGGATTGGTATGTGCGGAATGTTTCAATGGAGAAGAGAATGGGAGCATATTTATGAAGTCGTCAATGGCGCTTGTTAAATTATTAAGGTCTTTGAGTTCGCTTTCTCTAAACGGGGGATTTGAAGCAAGAATTGGTGATGAATTGTTGAGGGATGCCAACAGGTTGCTTGATTTCCATATCTCTTACCATCTGGATGTGCAGTTGAAATCAACTGAGTTTCTGCGGTTTTAGATTACCCTGTGAATGGATTATTTGAATTTGTAATAGTAACAATTGGTTTGTTAGTGAAATAGTGCCTTCAACTCTCCAAAACTTGAAATACTAACATCATTTTTCGGTTCACCGAAGTATTCCATAATTCTCAACATCAGCTCCGCTCTATTATCCGCGTCTTCAAGCCCCTCAAATGACATTGTCATGAAAATAAGTTTATATTTGGTTGAGGTGTATTGTAGCGAACTTGGACCCTGTGTTTGAGAGGTATTGTTTATCAAGGTTATGGCAGAATGGGTCAAGAGGTCGGGTTTAATTCTACCTGGTGTGTTATATGGATTATTTGTAGTGAAGGTCATATCCTGGGCAATAGAGCCGTTAGCTCCCCACGCGAATGGGGGATTAATCCAATAGTCGCTTATTGCAGACCTCAACTGGAGGACATCATAGGGAAATTGCCCTGAGTGAAAGTCGCCAGCCCCCGGGTATCTATCAGACAGATAACTCTGACTTATCAGCATCAGATGACCACCATTTGAAAGGTATGTAGAGAGGTTGTTCTCGTCCGGCACTGTCAGGGTGGTGCAAAAGCCAGAACCAAAGGTCTGTCCTGTAAACCAGACCACTGTGGAGAATCTTGAGAGCATGGCTTGACTTGGACCATTAGAATTATAGGGCACTTCATAATAATCATAGGAGTAGTCATTGGATAACAAAGCATTAGTATAGTAGTCCTTTACATCAGCATAGGAACCACCATTACTACCATCGTCATCAACTAATAGTATATTAGCAATTAAGAGTGAAGGTAATAGCAACATTAAGCCAATTATTCTCATCTTCTAACCCCTATATTATTATACCATACAATCTTATAAATGGTTTAATCAGTATAGTTTCTTTGCCAAATCACAAAGGATATGCGAAAAACGAGCATAGGTATGTTTATGATTTTTTTAATCAGATGTTATTTTTTAATTTTTTAATGGTTCAGAATAGGCAATGACCATTGACAATATTGGTGACAAACACCAATGAAGTAGTAATCTACTTACTTATAATTTTCTTAAGATATTTCTCATATAGGTCGGGGCGTAATTTCTTCGTTCGCTCTCTTGCCTTATTAATTCTCCACTTTGATATCTCTTTGTGGTCGCCAGATATCAGGACTTCAGGAACTTTGATACCCTTAAACTCATATGGTCTTGTGTATTGAGGTGAGTCCAGGAGATAACCGGTAAATGTCTCCTCCTCAATTGACGATTCGTTTCCAAGGACCCCTGGGATTAACCGTGAGACCGCTTCTATCAACACCATTGATGGAATCTCACCACCTGAAAGTAAGTAATCACCTATTGATATTTCCTCATCAACATAGAGTTCACGGATACGTTCATCAATGCCTCTGTATCTACCGCATATAATGATTAGCCCCTCTCTTTTACTCAGTTCTTTTACATACTGTTGGTCTAATACCCTTCCCTGTGGTGTAAGATATATAACATTGACCGGATTCTCATTTTTAATATTCTCAATGGCGAGGGCAAGGGGTTCGGGCTTCAACACCATACCTGCACCTCCACCATATGGGTAGTCGTCCACAACCCGATGAGGGTCGCTGGTAAAATCCCTGAGGTTATGGACCCTGATATTCAGGAGTCCCTCTGATATCGCTCTCTGTATTAAACTGGTCTCAAGGAAGTTTGAGAATATCCCAGGGAATATGGTTATAATATCTATCCTCATAGGTATCAACCGTTCTCTGCCTTGGGAATCTTCAGTTTCACATATTCATCGGTAATTCCAATTATATAATATTCGCAGAATGGAACTAAAGTTCCATCGCTGAGAACAAGAACATCCGTTCCACCTGTATATATCACATAGTCAATTTTACCCAGAATTTTATTCTCTTCAGAGATGACATTCTTGTCAACCAGTTCAAATTCGTAATATTCATTTTCAGGTAATTCAGGCAGTTCTTTTATCTTGACAAGAATGGTTGTATTCCGGAAGCCCTCCGCAGAAGACCTGCTATCTACTCCCTCTAAATGAATGATTGACCGAGAGTGGTGCATCCCTCTCCAGATAATGCTGATAGTTTCTAAGCCCTCTTCTGTGATATATGCTACTTTGTTAATGTGTTCGTATAATCTCCTATCGTCAACTGTTTGGAATATAAGGTCCCCTTTAATACCAAAAGGGCGAAGTATCTTGCCTATGATGGCATACTCTTTCTCTGACACTTGCTTGATGGACTCAAATCCGGTTCTACTCAACTATTTTGAAAGATGCCCTCTTCCCGAGCTTCATCGCGACTGCCTGTATCAGTGTTCTTAAAGCCCATGCAGTTGTTCCACTTCTTCCTATGACCTTGCCAAGGTCGTTTTTATCCACCTCCAGGGTAACATGGATTATATCGTTCTCATTATCTATTTGAACCATCACCATTTCGGGGTGGTCAACAACTCTTGATACTATGTATTTTACCATCTCCTCAAGTTTAGATTCTTCGTTTGTCTGGTATTCAGTAATCATCTTGACTCTCCTTCTTCTAATTTTTTCTTCCTTTCTTTCAATTTATCTAAAATTCCCTGCTTCTTAAACAAAGCCATAACCCTATCTGATACCTTCGCTCCTTTTTCTATCCAGTTTAGTGCTACTTCTTCATCTATCTTTATCTTTGGTGGTTCAATGATAGGGTTATAGTAGCCAATTTCTTCAAGGTATTTACCATCTCTCTTAAATCTACTCTCCGTTACCACTATACGATAGAACGGTTTATTAGTAGAACCCATTCGTCTCAATCTTATCTTCACTGCCAATTGTTCTTAACCTCCAGTTAAAAATTTATTAGTATTGTTGAACTAAAATATTAAGAAATTTAACACATATCTGTCAAGTTTTATTAAGTATAGAATTTATAG
>QMNJ01000027.1 GCA_003647715.1 Candidatus Coatesiibacteriota bacterium | reverse complement strand
GCAGATGGCGGAGTATGCGCCACCCATTCCAAGTGAGCGTGCACCCACACCCAGTTCCATGAAGTCACCAGCATATAGATAGTCCTCCGAGATGGCAACGCCAACAAAAATAAAAAACAGTATTCCTACTGACATTATCTGAAAACACTTAACCACACAACTACCTCATTACAATTAATTTGTCATATGCCTCATACTTTTCGTCTCCGGTTCTGGCGATTATCTTATACAGATAGACGCCGTTAGCAAGGCGGTTGCCGTTGAAATCATCTCCGTCCCAGTGTATCTCGTTATAGCCCGCATTTAAGTATCTCTCCTCAATGGTCTTAATCAATCTGCCCGAGGAGGTAAACACCATAATCTTCAATTCATCAATATCCTTGGATGCGTTGAATGTGAAGTTGGTCTCATCCACCATAGGATTGGGGCAGTTCATTACATCTGTGAGAGAAAGACCAGAAGATGTCCTCACATCTATAGAGGAGGTTGATTCGTTCCCGAATATATCACTTGCAGTAACCCTTATCTGGTGCTCCCCCTCAGGTATATCTACATAGCAATGAATTGAGCCCCTAGTGTAGTCATCAACCTCTGGTTCAAATAATCTGGTAACATCCACCTCGTAACCATCCTCACCGGTAACCTCTAATGAGATTGCCGATGTTATATCAGAATCAGCAAGGAGTATCCCGCTGTCATCTTTAAGGTCAATCCATACCGGGCACTTCTTCGGGACATAGTCACCGTCCATGAAGTTCTGACTTCCTGCCTTCACTGTAATCAATGGTCCCTGGGTATCTGATGAAGAGCTGTAATCCTCTATATCAATACGCACATCCTCATTCAACATTGCCTCTAAACCCCTATTCTCATCATAGGCATATATGAAGAGCTTCACTTCTGTTGGCTCATCACCGTCACCAGTTTCATAGGGAATGGGTAATTCTGCATGGAAATCACCATTTTCCACCCTTACTCTGGTCTTGGTTAAAATTCTATCCCTGTAGATTATGGGGTATTCACCTTCATATTCACAGTAGAAGGGGCTATCCGCAATCTGGACTATGGCATAGCCGTTGAAGCTCTCTTCGTTCTCAATAGCACCATCTATTTCAAGAATAGAACCTCTCTTATGCCTGGGCGGATACGAATCAAGGCGAATGAGCCGGGTTGGACAGCCAAAATAGAGCATACAGTCGCCCATCAGGTTATGTTGCATTTGAACACTCTTATTCGCCTCAATCTTCGCCATCCAATATGCCATACTAAAGTGCACCTTGTTAAAGGGTATCATCTTACTATCAAAGATATATGACCATATATTGTTATTAAAGCTGTTCTGTTCATTTTCATACCCAAGACGGTCTTCACCGTCAGTCATCACAGCACCTTTATCCTTAATATAAGGCAATTTCTCGCTCATCACAGCGACCTCAAGGTCAAAATGCCCTAAATTACAGGATAACTGCATCACATGCGGGAACTGATGGTAATTAAGCAGTTCATAGACATCGTGAGGAAAATATTCACCATACTCATCACTGTAAGCTGGTTGCATCCACTCCTGGAATGGATTATCAGGATGCACTATCCAGTCATAGAATAATTTTTCATGACACCATACATTGAATGAACCATGACCTGAGAATATGAGGATTAATGAATTGAAATTCCTATATATCTCTGGTGTTAGATATTTCCTTGCCAAGTCAGTCCTCTTTTCAAGACCATCTTTGTTCTCCCATGATGGGTCATATTCCTCATAGTGTTTGAGGCGGTCCATATATATCTTCTTGTGTATGAATCCATAAGGCATTACATATTCAATCAATTCCTCCATATCCTCAGGGAAGTCGCCCGGTCCCTCAAAAGTAAATCCATTGTCTGCAACAAGAGTGGTGCTTATTTTCCAGTCGCCGTAGTCAGGCGAGGTTGAGTAATCTATTGACTTATTCACCACCCATGAGGTGTATTCCCTATCATATGCAGAAATTCTAGAGATAGCCATATCGGGGGTGAATTTCACGGGGTCTCTACCCTCCAGACAGGTAAACCATATATCCGACGGGACCTTTCTGTAAGAAGTATGGAATTCATAATGGGGGTGCATCTTGTTCATTCCATGGTGGAGGTAGAGCCTTCCTACATCCTTCTGTCTCCCCCAGTGGTCCATAGGGTCTTTTGTGCAGAATCCCACCAAAGTGACGAAAGTAGGTCTCTTCTCCCAGAAGTGATAAGCGTGATATAGCATGTTTCTTATCGCGGTGGGGTCTAACTGTCCCTTTCCAAACTCCTCATACACATCCTCCGCCTTCACAACCATGACATCGTAACCTTCATGTCGGTGAACCTCTGCAAGTGGCTCTATTATGTCGTAGTAGTAATCATATGTCACATAGATACCATCAGCCCCGTTTGAGACATCATGAAGATTTGACGGCTGGTCTCTTATAACATCAACTACACTTGAAAACGCATTATCCTGATAGATTTCATAAATCTTTGCCGGTTGAAACAACTCATCTTTGAATCGCAGGTAGAAGCCATCATCCCTCTCTTCAATCTCACCACTGATGTTCCTGTTTGTTATTCTATCAATGGCAATCAGTTCACTGCTCTCAAAAGGACCTATCTCAAATATCTTCTCAACCGGTCCAAAACCCATCTCCATCTCATAGGTGCCAAACTCTATCTTGCCATTATAGGGCTTAAGCTTGCACCAATATGTAAATTCAAGCCAGTCAACCCAGAACTCACTCTTCCATATGTCATCCTCGCTATCTGTGGGGTCAAAGTTCTCAAAAATTAGAACATTTTCGTCTTTTAATAATTCGTATGGTATCACAACTTCTTCCTCAAGCATCTCTTCATTTTTCCAATCAGATTCCCACTTCTCGCCGTCATACCAGTAATTGTTTTGAAATACCAGATGGTCATCATTCTGATAGTTTATATATATCTTTACTATGTGATAATATGTTTCTGTTCTTGTTAACTTCTTTCCCCGCAATCTGAACCTTAACCTTAAATCCTCTCCCGGTTCCCTATCCGCCATATTAAACTGGTATTCCCATGCCCCAATTCTGCCAACAGTAGTCCAATACCAATCGTCACCCTCCCTTGGATTTCCATAACATCCATCTGCCGCATAGATTTTTTCTTCCTCTCTATGGTCCTTTTTAAGATAATATCTCTGAACCTCTATACCCTCATCGGGTGGTAATGAGACATCAGAATATCTCATACCCTTCCCTTCAACACCAAAAGTGAGAAAATATACACTGTATTCTGAATAGAAACTCTTATGATACTGGCGACTTTCATCCATGAAGAAGGTCCCAAATCCATAGAAGATGAAATAATCACCCTCATCAAACATCCCGTCGCCTCCATCAAATACAATAAGGGGAACTTCATATATACTGTCATTTGGCTGCTCAAATTCAGGTGATTCCTCAATAAGGTCACGATGGTCACCTGTATATAACCTTATTCTATCTGAGGCGACGCCAGACACACACACACCATGATTGACCAACCACTCATATGTAACCTTATAAACTCCTTCATCTTTTACAAATAACTTATATACATCACCATCGTCATATAAATCATAAACGGTGAAACTATTATAGGTTGGGGGATTATCCCTGTATCTGAATGTCATAAAGGTATCCTTATTGACTACTACCTTCCTGAAGAAATCTATGAACTCTCTCTCTGCACCACTGATATCACCCTTGTTTATAGTATCTCCTGATAGCACCCCCCCAACAAAACCTACACTCACCTTCACTTTCTTATTAAACACCAGTTTCTTCGCCTCTACATCATATTGAATAGGATAAACTGCCACACTGGCAATAGAAAATCCCCTAACAACACCCGTGCTTTCAACCTCGGCTATTAGATTGGGGTAAATACCGCTCCCCCCATATATACTTTCATCAATTGTGTCAATATACTCTGGATACTCAAGACCATTCGGGTCTTTATTTACCACTATCTGCGGTGTAGGGCTTGGTATAACACTATTAAATATCTGTTGCTCCTCAATAGAGCAATCAAGTGTTACCTGTGAATTATGAGGAATTGCTACAATAATGACTTCATATGGGAGATTCGGTTGTCCGGGCTCAAGTAAGGAGTTATTGGTTGGAATATCAACGACTGTATATAATCTGCCCTCTATCTGCTTCTCCGAGAACTTCGGCTCGGGGAATGTAATCTCAAAGACCACCCCATCTATATCCTCTCTTATTACATCTATCCCTATCTGCCCAGATTGTGTCTCATCTAACACTTCTTCAATTGATGAATCAAATCGGACAGGTCTCGTTTCGTACAGTTTTTCCTTCTCCTTAAGCTCAGTAGAGGGAGGTTTAATAGTTTTAACCTCCTCCAGCAACAAATCTTTATCAATCTGCTCGGAATGGCTGTATATGGGGATAAATTCAATAAGAAACAAAAAAATGAAGCAATACTTCACCAACTTCATAAGGTTATTATATCAATTGTTTCAGATATTTTACAAGTTTTTTGGTCAATTCTCTTCGCGAATAGATTCCAATACCCTCCCTGTTAACTACAAACCCTCCCCTCACCATATTCCACACATCAACGATAGAATTCATAATTTGTTCCGGGTCATACGAGTTAATGCATAACCCAGCATTGTGCTTTCTAATAATCCTCTGAGTATCCCCGGGTGGAACAATGGCAAGTATTGGCTTCCCCGCCCATAGATATTCATATACCCTGGTCGGAATACGAGTGGGTTCAAACTCCTCATTCAACACAAGAAGCAAGACATCCGCTTCAAGCATCTCTTTTAACATTTCTTTATGTTCTTTATAACCTTCAATCTCAATTACATCTGTCAGACCCACATTTCTTATCCATACCTCTTCCTCCTCTCTGAATGCACCTATGAATCTGAACCTGAATCTATTTGCCAGTTCCGAATTAGAGTTTCTAAGCAACTTCACTGCCTTAAGGAAAGGTAAAGCAGTCCTTCTACCGGTAAAGTTCCCACAGCTAAGGAAAACAAACCATTTATTTTCGTGCATTTTAGGTCTGTAATGCACCTCATCAGGGTCATAGCCGTTTGTTATGGTTACAACTTTTTTCTCTTCAAGAAAATTATATCTTTGAACAAACTCATCGGCAAGAGAACGTGTTGTGGTCACTATCAGGTCAGAATTTCCCACTACCTGCCTCTCCATCAGAGCGTCAATATAATAAGACACAATATTCAAGTCCCTCCTCAAATGGTGGGTATGCCAAGGGTCTCTAAAATCAGCGACCCATGGTATGCCTGTAAGATGTTTTAGTGCTAAACCTGCCAGATGAAATGAGTCGGGAGGGCTTGATGTCATAATCCAGTCATATTTCTTCTCAGATAACATTTTCAATGCTCCAAACACAAGTGATGGAACAGAAAATATCTTCTCATCAGGTGGTATAAGGGACCTCAATAATTTATATATTGGTGCCCTACCATACGAAATTCTATCTGGTGGTCTGTAATTCTCTCCTCTGAATAGATTGACTAAATCCTTTATTACCCTCACCAATCTCAGTGGTTCAGGGGTTTCTACCCTTTTAATATCTACTGATTTTGGAATCTGGTTTAGCAAGCTTTGGTCATAAGAGTGGTAGTGTATTTCCTTTATGGTTAGCACATCAACTTCAATCCCCATTTCAGGTAAGAACTTGACGAAATTAAGAGGTCTTATAACACCTGCTCCACCAAGGGGGGGGAAATAGTAAAGAATGTATAGCAGTTTGTATTTAAAAACCATCAGATGAATATAATATCAAATACTGCATAAAGAGAAACACTAAGATTTGACATATTTTTTTATTTGACATTTAGCAATATATTTGGTATAAACTTATCTAGTCAGTTCAAGCAGTAGTTAAAATACTGAACTGGTAGAAGTGTATATTTTTATAAAAAGGGGAATTTTATAGGATGTATAATGATTTTTTTAATACCAGCACAAGAACTGATAAACTAAATTACCGGTCTCTTGCAATTAAAATCGCCTCTCCTGAGAAGATACTATCATGGTCTAGAGGTGAAGTTAAGAAAGCAGAGACCATAAATTATAGAACTTTCAGACCGGAGAGAGATGGTCTGTTCTGTGAGAGGATTTTTGGTCCCACCAAAGATTGGGAGTGTTATTGTGGCAAATATAAGCGTATAAAAAACAGGGGAATAATTTGCGATAGGTGCGGTGTGGAGGTTACCGAATCACGGGTTCGCAGAGAGAGAATGGGACATATAAAATTGGTCTCACCCTGTGCACACATCTGGTTCGTTAAAAGCATACCTAACCGGATAGCCCTCTTACTTGGGATATCTGGAAGAGAACTTGAGAGAGTTATATACTATGCATCATATATAGTCCTAGACCCTGGTGACCCTGAGGTTACTGGTCTCAAGAAGCTACAGTTATTAACGCCCGACCAATATAACATTTTAGGTGAAAAGACCAACTGGGCTTTCAAAGCAGAGATGGGAGCCGAAGCAATAAAAAAATTGCTTTCAGAACTTGACTTAGCAGAACTTTCTCGTGATTTGAGAAAGAAATTTGAAGAAACCAAGTCAAAACAGACCAAGAGAAATATCCTAAGACGCCTTAGGGAAGTAAATAACTTCTTGAAGAGCAACAATAAACCTGAATGGATGATATTGGTCAATCTACCGGTTCTACCACCTGACTTAAGACCACTTGTTCCATTAGATGGTGGTAGATTTGCTACAAGTGACTTAAATGACCTATACAGAACGGTGATAAATAGAAATAACCGTCTTCGCAAATTGATTGAGATAAGGGCTCCAGAGGTAATTCTAAAGAACGAAAAGCGAATGCTTCAGGAAGCGGTAGATGCACTCATTGACAATGGAAAGAGGGGTTTCACCATAAGGGGAGCGAGCAACCGCCCTTTGAAATCACTCACAGATTCATTAAAGGGTAAGCAGGGCAGGTTCCGCCAGAATCTTCTGGGCAAGAGAGTTGACTATTCAGGAAGGGCAGTTATCGTCGTCGGTCCAGAATTGAAGATACACCAATGTGGTATTCCAAAGAGAATGGCACTGGAACTTTTTAAGCCATTTGTAATCCAACGCCTTGAGCAGAAGGGATTTGTTCACACAATCAGGAGTGCAAGAAAGCTTCTGGACCAGGCGAGACCAGAAGTATGGGATGTTCTCGACGAAGTGATAAGAGACCATCCTGTTCTGCTAAACAGAGCTCCAACCCTCCACCGCCTGGGTGTTCAGGCATTTTTACCTGTCCTAGTTGAAGGCGATGCTATACAGGTTCATCCGCTGGTATGTGCCGCCTTCAATGCTGACTTCGACGGTGATACTATGTCTGTTCATGTTCCCATCTCAGTAGAATCACAACTTGAAGCGCTCATCCTTATGCTATCTTCCAGAAACATCTTATCACCGGCACATGGTGGTCCACTGGCAGTCCCATCAAGAGATATGGTCCTTGGACTATATGCTCTGACAAAAGAGAAATCTGGAGAAGAAGGCGAAGGTATGTTGTTCTCTGATATGGATGATGCTATATCTGCATACCAACAGGGAATAGTTGGAAGAAATGCTAAAATCAGGTTGAGATATGGTAGTGAAATAATAGACACCACTATTGGTAGGATATTATTCAATGAACTTCTTCCCGAGGAACTGAGATTTATAAATGAATTGATAGACAAGGACAAAATAACTGAATTAGTCGCACTTTCTTATAAGAATCTTGGTAATGCAAAAACAGTAGAGATGCTTGACAAGTTGAAGGATGCTGGTTTTCTCTATTCTACAATATATGGCATATCAATGTGCGTGGATGACATCCTCATTCCGCCAGAAAAAGACAAAATACTCGCAGATGCTCAAGATGAAGTGAAAAAAGTCTGGAGGGACTATAAAAAGCAGATAATAACAGAGGGAGAAAGATACAATAAGATAGTTGACATCTGGACTCAAAACACAGACCTCCTTGGAGACCTGATGTATAAGAACATGAAGGAAGATAGAGAAGGTTTCAATCCAATATATATGATGGCTCAATCGGGAGCAAGAGCATCCAAAACTCAGATAAGACAGTTGGCTGCCTTGAGAGGTCTGATGTCTAAACCCCAGAAGAGATTAACAGGTGAGGTGGGCGAGATTATTGAAAACCCCATAACCTCAAACTTCCGTGAAGGACTAAGTGTCCTTGAATACTTTATATCCACTCATGGTGGAAGAAAAGGGCTAGCAGATACTGCTCTCAAGACGGCTGATGCTGGCTATCTAACAAGACGCCTCATTGATGTAGCACATGATGTAATTGTCGTGGAAGAGGACTGCGGAACACTTATGGGCATAGACATAACTGCTCTCAAGTCGGGTGAAGAGACCATAGAGCCATTGAGTGATAGAATTCTTGGAAGGGTCTGTCTGGAAGATGTGTATAATCCCATAACGGGAGAGATAATTGCTAATGCTAATACCCTTATAGACGAAGAACTATCAGAGAAGATAGAGAATGCTGGTGTTCAATCAGTAAGGATACGTTCAATATTGACCTGCGAGAGTAAGCGTGGTGTTTGTGCTAATTGCTATGGCAGAAACCTTGCTACAGGTCGCAAGGTTGAGGTCGGAGAAACAGTAGGGGTGATTGCTGCACAATCTATAGGTGAACCCGGAACTCAGCTTACCCTTAGAACATTTCACATCGGTGGAACAGCAAGCAGAATTATCGAGCAGTCAAAGATAACTTCTGGAGGTGATAGGGTCGTTAAATACCACCAGTTGAAGACAATAAAGAGAGATGGTGAAACAACTGTTGTTGTATCTCGAACTGGTGAGGTCTCCCTAAATGATGAAAAGGGTAGAGAAAGAGTTAGATATATTGTTCCTTACGGTGCCAGTATGCTTGTTTCAGATGGCTCTAAAGTCAAAAAAGGTGACATTATCTTTGAGTGGGACCCCTACTCAGAACCAATTCTATCAGATATATCAGGAAAGGTTCATTATATTGACATTGTGGAAGGAGCCACAATGAGAGAAGAGATAGACACATCTGGAATGCGACAGCGCATGATTACCGATTACAGGGATAAGAAATTACACCCAAGGATTATCATAGAACCAGAAGATGGTGATAATGAATCCACCTTCTCAGTGCCTTCTGGCTCCTATCTTATAGTGAGAGATGGTGAAAGTGTGAAAGCAGGGGATATCCTCGTCAAGATTCCAAGGGGCATAGGAAAAACACGAGATATTACTGGAGGACTACCGAGAGTTCAGGACTTATTTGAGGCAAGAAAGCCCAAAGACCCTGCAATCGTCACAGAGATAGATGGAAGGGTAGAGTTCAAAGGCATAACCAAGAATAAGTGGTCCATCGTAGTTCATGGAGATGTTGAAGAAAGAGAGTATCTGATACCCTTAGGTAAACACCTAAAGGTTCAAAATGGTGACTATATACATGCAGGGCAACAGCTCTGTGAAGGCATGATTAATCCCCATGATGTCCTCAAGATAAAGGGCGACAAAGAGGTTCAGAAATATTTAGTAAACGAAATACAGGAGGTCTATCGTCTTCAAGGTGTCAAGATAAATGATAAACACTTTGAAGTAATTGTTTCTAAGATGCTCAGAAGAGTCAAAATAGACGACCCTGGGGACAGTGAATTCCTCCCTGACGAAGAGGTTGACAAGTTCACCTTCAAAGAGGTAAATGAATCATTGATAAAGCAGAAGAAGAAGCCCGCAACAGCTCACCCCATATTGCAGGGCATTACCAAAGCGAGTTTATCTACCGACAGTTTCATCTCAGCTGCTTCGTTCCAAGAGACCACCAGGGTTCTCACTGAAGCCGCTGTTGCTGGAAAACGCGACTTCCTTCAGGGTTTAAAAGAGAATGTAATAATAGGTCACCTCATACCCGCTGGAACAGGAACCATTGACAGGGAACCTTATCTTAAAGCAGTTTCGAGAGAAATAGGTGAAGTCATTGAGCAGAAAAGGATTGAAAGAGCAGAGAGAGAAGAGATAGAGAAAGAAGAAAAGATAGAGACAGGAGCATAATATTGCTATAATACCTGATAAATTAATACTATGGAGGAGATATGCCAACGATAAATCAGCTAGTTAGAAAAGGAAGAAAATCTGTAAAAAAGAAGTCAAAATCGCCTGCTCTCAAGGGTTGCCCCCAGAAGAGAGGAGTATGCACAAGGGTATGGACTATCACTCCAAAGAAACCGAATTCTGCACTGAGAAAGGTTGCAAGGGTAAGGTTAACCAACAACATAGAAGTAACCGCATATATCCCTGGAATAGGACACAATCTGCAGGAACACTCAATCGTGCTTATCAGGGGTGGAAGGATAAAGGACCTACCTGGAGTAAGATACCACATATTAAGGGGGACCCACGACTCTCTAGGTGTTGAAGGAAGAATGAAATCCCGTTCCAAATACGGAACCAAAAAGCCAAAAAAATAATTATAAATTGTAAGTTTTGATATAATAGTAGGAATATTTGAGAGGATGATGCTATTTGCCAAGGTCAGGAAAAGTAGATAAGAGAGGAACTTTCAAGGACAAGAGGTTTGGTAATGTATTGGTCTCTATGTTCATCAATAAATTGATGAAAAAAGGGAAGAAATCTGTCGCAGAGAACATATTCTATAATGCTATGAACATCATCGCCAGTAAGATGGAGAAAGACCCCATAGAGGTCTTTGAGAAAGCAATTGAAAATGTCAAACCTATTCTTGAAGTAAAGTCCCAAAGAGTAGGAGGTGCAACTTACCAGGTTCCAATAGAAGTAAGAGGAGAAAGACGCACATCTCTGGCTATTAGATGGATTCTGCAATCAGCAAGAAAAAGAGCAGAACATACTATGGCAGAACGCCTGGCTAAGGAGATAATAGATGCTTACAACAATACAGGTGGAGCAATAAAGAAGAAGGAAGATACACACCGAATGGCAGAGGCAAACAAAGCATTCGCCCACTTTGGCTGGTAAACACATCAGCATATTTAATCCCCCCTAAATTATTGGGGGGTTTATTGTATCCGATTATGACTAAAAAGAATGTTATAAAAGAGAACATCCGAAATGTTGGTATCATGGCGCACATAGATGCCGGCAAGACCACCGTCACTGAGAGAATGCTCTATTATACTGGTAAGACCTATAAGATAGGTGAAGTTCATTATGGCACAGCAGAGATGGACTGGATGGCTCAGGAAAAGGAGAGAGGAATAACTATCACCTCTGCTGCGACAACCTGCTACTGGAAGAAACACCGCATAAATATCATTGATACACCAGGACATGTTGACTTCACTGTGGAGGTTGAAAGGTCTCTTCGTGTTCTTGATGGAGCAATCGCTGTATTCTGTGGAGTAGGAGGAGTTGAACCTCAATCCGAAACTGTATGGAGACAGGCAAATAGATATAGAATTCCACGCATTGCTTTTGTAAATAAACTAGACCGCCTGGCTTCAGATTACTCCAGCGTAATTGAACAGATGCGCGAAAAGCTGGGAGCAACCGCAATACCCATCTCAATTCCCATTGGCTCAGAAGAGAAATTTAAAGGCATAATAGACATAATATCTCAGAAATCATACCTATACACTGTTGATAACCTTGGTGCTAAATATGAAGAACTGGAGATACCATCTTTCTATGAAAACGAGGTTATTGAGAAAAGACAAGCCCTGTTTGAAGCACTTGCTGAAATAGATGACCAGATAATGGAATTATACATTGAGGGGATTGAGCCCAACGAGGAGCAGTTCAGAAAAGCGCTGAGAAGGGCTACAATTTCTAACAAAATTATTCCTGTTCTCCCAGGCGCAGCACTGAGAAACATAGGTATTCAACCATTACTTGATGCCATTATGTATTATCTTCCCTCCCCCACCGACATTCCACCGGTAGAGGGATTTGACCCAAAAACAGAAGATGTGTTGGTGAGAAGAGCTGATAACGATGAGCCCCTAACCGCATTGGCATTCAAAATAATGACAGACAAATATGCAGGACGGCTCACCTTCATCCGTATATATTCAGGTATCCTCAAAGAGGGCGATACTGTGCTTAATCCAAGAACAAAGTCCAAAGAGAGAATTGGAAAGCTTTTAGAGATGCACGCCAACGACAGAGAAGAAAAGAAACAAATGGAATGCGGGAATATCGCCGCAGTAGTTGGTCTTAAGAATGTGGCAACCGGAGATACACTCTGTGATATAAAAGAACCAATAGTTTTAGAGGCGATACATTTTCCCGAGCCGGTTATATCAGTTTCCATTGAACCGAAGAGTCAGGTGGACGAAGAGAAGCTAGACAAAGCCCTGAGTAATCTAGCAGAGGAAGACCCGACATTCATTGTTTCTAAAGACCCGAATACCGGACAGACAATAATATCTGGTATGGGCGAATTACACCTGGAGATATTGGTTGACAGAATGACGAGAGAGTTTAATGTCCAGGCAAATGTGGGCAAACCTCAGGTAGCATATAAAGAGACAATCCTTGAATCTGGTATAGGCGAAAGCACCTTTGATAGAGAGGCACAGGGAAAAACCCAGTTTGCCAGAGTCAGTATCAGAGTTGAACCACTTGAAAGGGGAGCAGGTTTCGTTTTTATAAACAGGGCTAATAGTATGGATGTTCCACCCGAGTTTGTGGGTGCGGTGAGGCAGGGTCTTGAGGAGTCACTTACCGCTGGAGTTCTGGCATCATATCCTGTGATAGACATAAAGGCAACACTTACCGGGGGTGCATACAAACCCGGCGAATCAACTGACATAGCATTTAAGATAGCAGCATCTATGGCATTCAGAAAGGCAATGCAGAATGCATCCCCAATCCTTCTTGAGCCGGTGATGGAGATTGTGGTGGTAACGCCTCCTGAGTATGTAGGTGAAATACTTAATGACCTGAATGCAAGAAGAGCTGATGTGGAGAATGTGGATAAGAAGGCTGAGGCACAGATAATCTCCGCCCTGGTGCCACTTGCCGAGACCTTCGGCTATGCCACCTCCCTGAGGTCAAGAAGCCAGGGCAGAGCAACCTTCACTATGGAGTTCCACCACTATGAAATAGTTCCAGACCCGATTGCGGAGAGGATAATCGGGATAGTTATGGGCAGGGGGAAGTAGAAATCCCTATACAGATACTATCATACAAAACTCATATATTATCAGGACAGCGATAGATATAAATATCTACATAACGGTTGAATTCCCTTCGCCTGTTAAGGAATGTGAAGCCGGCATTCACAAAGGTTCGCTTCGCACCCCTATTCCATATATCGGTAGATGTAAGAACTGACTTAACTCGCAATTTACACGCTCTATCTAAAAACGCCTCTATAAGAGAGAGACCTGTCCCCAGTTGAGCACTTGGTGCAACAGCAACAGATGTAAGAGAGGCGGGGGCTGATATTATCTCAGTGTATAGTGGAGAAGATATATCACGCTT
>QMNJ01000026.1 GCA_003647715.1 Candidatus Coatesiibacteriota bacterium | reverse complement strand
GAGGTGAGATAGAAAAAGCGAGGAGTGAGTTGAATGATGTATATGTGAATGAGAGAGAAAGAGCTCTTGTTGTGAAGTCTTATATTAATGCAAATATACCTCAAAATTTTATGTTACGAGCTATGAATGATTTCGTCAGGGTTTGTATAGTTGAAGCATTTATAAGAGGAGATAATGAGATAACAAGAGATGTGGTGGAGGATTTAAAGTTTGTTGTCAAGGTTCAGGAAAATGGTTATCAGTTTGCTCATATGTCAAAGGCGTCATTAATGCTTTATTCTTTCATATGTAGAGCGGAGAAAGATGAAGACGGACTTGTGTCAGTTGAGTATCTTTGTAAGAAGATGAATAAAACAGATAGATATATCCGAGCATTAATCACTGAGTTAAAACAGAATTCTCTAATCGCTGTGGTGACAAAAAGAAAGAGGAAGTATGTTCGTCTGATATGATTAAAGAGGAGGTGATGTCAGAATGGATTATCATAAGATAAAATTGAGAATGCTCGGACTGAGTGAGGAGGAGTTTCAAATACTGCCAAGATTTGAGAGAGTTGAAAGATTAAATCGGCTGATGTCAGAGCTTGCTGAAACTGAGGTAAGTATAAATGATGAGATAAGGAGGATAGAGCGTGAAATAAGTGAGAAGAGAGTTGCCGAATCAAGAATAAGAGCAAGAGTCATATCGGCAAGAGCAAGATTAAGACATCTGAGGCGGTTGAGGATAAGGTATGAGGTAATATATGCAGAATGGAGAAGAGCATTGGGAAGAGTTGGAGCATACTCAAGGTTGGTGAATATAGCGATAAGAAGAGGATGGAGGGATAGAGAACGAAGATATAGAGAGTTACTGATGAGAGCAAGAGAGGAATTACAGAGAATATCAGAACGATTAATTGATGTATCCTCCAGAATAAGAGCACATCCTCCATATGAGGAAATTGAAAGACGCTTGAGAGTATGGGAAGGTGTTCTATCAAGAATAAGAAGAGAGATAGAAAGAGAGATGAATGAGCTTGAAATGATGAGAGCAAGAATAAATATTATAAGAGGAGTATTAGGTGATATACAAAAGGAGATTGAGATACCTGTAACAATACTCCATAGATATACAACATTTGAGATAACAGTGCATGCAGGAATACAATATGAATCTGCAAAGAGAGGGAGTGATATAGATGTTGATATATTTGTGAGTTTTAAACTGAAGACATTAATTCCTCAAAGGAGGATGATGGATATTGACACATTTATAAGAGATATATCAGATATACTGACAAACAGTGCATGTCGTTTAATCAGTCTCTGCCATAATATGACTTATTTTGTTCTACCGATAGAATCAGATATAAGATGTTCAATAATTAATGTGGAAGTGATAAGAGATGAAGTAAGAGATGTCACATTGGAGTATGTTGAAAGAGAGTTGATGGACACATCAAGAGTGCTTGAGGAAGAATTGAGAAGAGAGATGGAATTAGATGTGATTCAGGTGAGATATTGGAGGTCAAACACGATGGGAGAAGAGAAGTCAAGGAACACATATGCTGAGATAAATATGATAAGATGTATAGAGCAGAATTCTGATATTGTTCTTGATGAGGTAAGAGAGAAGGTGAAGAGGGATGAATTACCAATATTAACTGAACAGGTAGGATAGGAGGTGTAAGAGAATGAGATTTTGTGAAGATAAGTATGAGGTTAAAGTGGACTTGGATATAAAGAAGGATGAAAGTGAAGTGGTCAAAACAGCAGAGGAGATATGCAGAAGGATGTATTTCATTGAGATATATACTCCAATTAGATTCGGTAATGTTGAGGTATATGAGACAAGAAGAGGATTTCACCTGTATATTGAGGTGAAAGAACCTGCATATTTGAAGAAGAATAAAGCGTTTATAGTGGCACTTCAACTGTTATTGATGTCTGATTGGAAGAGAGAAGTGTTTAATCTGTCAAGAGTTATGAGTATGTTCTTTTTGAATGTAGATTATGAGAATTGGAATATACTCTTTTACTGCAAGAGAAATGCAGATGGAAAATACTCAACAGAAAGAAGGACTTATCTCTCAATAATGCTTGAGCAAATACTGAGAAGTTATGAAACAGTAGGTGAGACAATATTTGATAATGAGGTGAGTAATGAATAGGAGGTGAGAGACAAATGAGTTATGATTATAAGATAGAGAGGGGAGAGAAATTTGTGGTTATAAGAGGAGATTTCTTTGAGATAATGGATGAAATAAGAGATATGCTGAGAAGGAAGGTGGGAGCAGTTATAACTGATCCACCTTATGGAAGAGCACAATACTCAGATAAGTTTAATAAGTATCTGATACCTCTGTCGGATGATAAGAGGATGAAGTTTGTGGAGTTTGTGAGTGATGTTTTAACGAGGAGGAGTTATGCTTTTGTATGCACGAACTGTTTTGAATATGCCAAGTATGTCGTTGATTTTGAAAAGAGAGGATTCAACCTGTATGGAGATGTGGTCATGGTATATGGAGAAGGTGCTCCTAAAAAATACAGGTTAAGGGATGCTCATGAACATCTCTTGATTTTTGCAAGAGAATTGAGGAAGGATGTGGACACAAATTCATTTAAGAATGTCTATTATACGATAAGAGCAAGAGGTATAAACAGATGTCATCCTGTTGAATTTAAGAATGCTCCTCAGGAGAAAATAGGTGTCACTGTTAAACCTGTTATGTTATTCAGGGAGATTATCAGGACATTTACTCAGCGGAATGAACTGATAGTGGATATGTTTATGGGGAGTGCATCAATAGGAGAAAGTGCACTCTTAGAAGGAAGACGATATTTGGGAATAGAGATAAGAGATTATGTGTATGAGTTTGCACTTCAACGGTTGAGGAGAGTGGAACGAGATATGAAAGAGCAAAAGGTTATATTCATGTAAGTCAAGCGGTAGAAATTTTAAAAATGTAAAAAGTAAGAAATTTTTAAAAACGGAACAAAATCCGCAGGAATGTGTATATACACATCTCCGTGATTTCTCTTCCATTTTTAAAAATTATAAGAAAATGGAAAAAATAAAATAATATAGAAAGGGGTTATGAGGAGTGATTTCACTCCTCAGTTATGCTCTCCCTTTTCTGAGGAGTATTCTGCTCCACTGACTTGATTGATACCTCTGCTTTGTATGAAGATGGCTGCTCAAAGATAAATCGTTCCTTTGACTCTGAGAACAGAGAAGAGATGACGCCTGCTGTAATACCTGAGATTAGAAGGAGGATGTTCTTGGCGTATTCTGCCTGAGCAGGTGCTGTCAATACTGCAATGAGGGAGCATACTGTTATAATTGAGAGGAGGGAGAGCATGACATATGCGGCAGCAGTCTGTGCCTTCATTATATCACCTCCCATTTACTCTTCCTTTTGATTTATTGTTATTTCTTCTCATATATAAGAATGTCGGTATAAATACTCCTAAAAGAGAAATGGCGAGGAAGTGATAAAAAGAGAAGCGAGTGGAGAGGAGGAGTATTATGAGGATTGTGTGGTTGAGAATAATTATATTCTTCATGTCTCTGAGCATTGAGTGAATTGATATAATGTAATATAGAGATGTATCACTCTGATATAGAGTGCTTTCTGGAGGTGGATTATCGCTTCTGTCGTCTGACTCATTATAATTGATGCGAGTGATGAGTATATCACCTCCTTTTAGTCAATGTATGGGATCAGTCCTGCTCTTCTTCTTCTGTATCTTGGAGTGTATTGAGGAGTATATCTCAAAGTGGAAGAGCATCTTACGAGCATTGATCTGAGCATTGATATTATGGTTGAAATCTCATCACATAGGTCATAGCGGTTAATCTCACATAGTGTGCGCTGAGTATCCAATGCATGGTTTATAAGTTCTCTTATTGCACTCTCACATAGATACTGAGAATCTGGTATCGCTGTCCTTTCAGGTGCTGGCAGTGGAGGTAGCTCCTCAATTAGTCCTTCTGTAAACTCTTCTCCCGATAATTCAGTTAATCCTTCCTCATCAATGTAAGTAAGCTCCTCCTCACCTTCTTCTTCTTCTCTATATATGGGTCTTTCCTCAGGACTTTCCTCAGAGAGAAGTGAAGATAGTATTGCTCTTGTCATACTGTTGATTAGTGCGTCTTCGTTCATAATGCATCACCTCCTTTTTCGTTTGATTGATTTATAGGGGTTGTATAAATATAAATATTTCCCCTTTAGTGAGAAGGTGATACGATGAATAATCTCAATGGATAAATCAAGATATAGAGAGAGAAGGGAGTTGTCGGCAGATGATAGCGAGGGAGAGTGTTCTGAGAGATAGTGGGATAAGAGGGATATGAATGATAAGATTTCGGTGTCTGTCATCTTTCTTGGATTTATGTCTCCCTTGCTCTTTATGGAGAGGGTTATATCGTGGTTGTCATTAAGAGGATTTGTGGAGGATTTCCATATCTTTGGTTGCATCATTTGTATGTGGTCACCTCCTTATGGCATATACCGTCTTATATATTCATCTGCAAACTGAGGAGGTATGGTCTCAAGTGTTTCTGGTATTAGTGATTCTGGGAATGTGCTTGATTCAATGAGGGATATTCTGAAACATCTCTCCCTTAACTCATTTCCTAATATTTCAACCTTCTCAGCATATTTTTCTGCTTCTTCTGAAAAGGTCGCATATGCTGATTCATCACCTCTCTCTCTGGCGATTAATGCCTTCTTCATTGCAATTAATTGCTTCTTATGATTTGCTCTTATCTCTGAGATTATTCCTTTACATATGTGAGTGAGAGGTCTTAACTTCTCATAATATATGGCTGCTTTTTCTCTGCTTTCAACACATATAACGCCAACACCATCTATCTGATAAAATTGGTATGTGTAAATGAGGTCAATTAAGGATGCAAAAGGATTCACAATATGTGTGTGCCATATGGCATAATGAAGATCAGGGTCATATTCCACATGCTCAAGATTTACTCTTGTTGCTTCTCCTTCTTCAAATGATATGTATTGAATCTCTCCAGTGGAAGGGTCTATTGCACATATCCAACAGTGTTGTTCACTTGATAGTAAGGAACGAATATATAAACCGAATGTGGTAAGTCTTTCAGTTATGCATATCTCTTTTAATGAGGTGAATGCATACTGCCTTGACATATTCCTTTTACACCTCCTTTTATATTATAGTGGATGTTATGGTTTCTGGTCTGCATAGCTCAGATGTTCTATATCTCAATACAATTTTCATACATGCACGACTCGCAATTCTCAGCTTGTCTATATATGAGGAGGTTAATGTGGCAAGCCTTCTCATAAGCTCATCAAGTCTCATGGCAAATTCAATATTTCCTTCTTCTCCTGCCATTCGTATGTGTGCCCTTAACGATTTTATCTGGTCAGCAATATCACAGAGTTCATCATTAAGTTCCATTAATTCTGCCATAAATTCTTCACATCTGACTGTTGTATCATCAATTTTTACACTTCTTTTTGGTCTATATTCGTAATACTGAGCAATAATCGTGTCATCTCTTACAGGATAGGATTGAGGAGAGATTATTGCAATTCCATCTAAACCTAAAGGAACTCTCTCCAGTGCATACATTAAAGAGATAGTGGACATCCTCCATATACGAGGATCAATTATTATGAGGACTTTCGGTCCTGGGGCTTCAAATGCTTCATGTGGTATGTGAAGAGTTATCCTTTCTCTGAATCGTGCATAATCACTTGTTATTGGTGTTGCATAAGTGGGAGTAGCTCTATATAAGTGAGCACTTTTAATGCTCGCAGCCAAATGAAAACGCCATATAGCGTAGAAAGGTCTATATGATATATCATCATAATGACTCAGATAGAAGTCCCATGCATACTCATCAATCTGTCTTATAAAATCTCTGCAGAATCTCTTTAATGCGACATCGCCTATCTCCTTGCTCATTCATAATTCAACCTCCTATCTTCTCCGTAATGTCATCCCCTCTATTCTCCACTCCTCTCTGCATTGGTATCCTGCATTGTATTTGAGAACAACATCCATACAAGAACGACTTGCAGTCCTCAACCTGTTAATATAAACGGATGTCAATGATGAGAGTCTTCTCATTAACGCATCTATAATCGCTCTGAAATGTTCAGCAAGTTCAATGTCACCTTCTTCTATTGACTCACTCTCCTCCCTTCTATATACTGCTATCGCATCAAGTATATCACATAAGTCAGTTTTTAGTGCTTCAAGCTCCGCAAGGAATGATTCACATGTTACTGTGAATCCATTTGCTCTCACAGTTCTTCTCGGATTATATTCGTAATACTGAGCAACAATGGTATCATCTCTTATAGGAAATGATTGAGGTGCAATTATCCCTATTCCGTCTAAACCTAAGTGGACTCTCTCTAAAGCATACATCAAAGAGATGGTGGGCATCCTGTAAGTTCTCGGGTCAACGATGATTAAAACTTTGCTTCCTGGAAATTCAAAATACTCCTGTGGTATATCAAGAGTTATTCTTTCAGTGAGTCTTACATAATCACTTGTAAAATGAGTTACATCATCATCCTCTATAACATATAAGTGAGCACTCTTGATGCGAAAATAATAGTGGAATTGCCATATAGCGTAGAAAGGCATATATAAAACTGTATCTGTATGTTCCTGATAAAATTCCGCAAATTCATGTCCAAATGTAATGTGTGTTATTAAATCATTACAGAATCTCTCCATAGCTATGTGTCCAATCCTTTCGCTCATTCATAAAATCACCTCTCTAAGTGCGTTCAACCACCTTCAACTCACTCTTATCTGTCATCAGTGAGATGTTATCAGGTTTATCCCTTGCTTTTTCATCACCTCCCTCCTTCACTTTATATTCTGATTTCAGCAACTGAGATAATCCAAATGCATTAAATAGAGAATTTAATGCTGATACAACGAATGACTGATTTTTCTCCTGCCTTCTTATTGCATCCTTACTCATTTTTATGTATTGCTCTCTGCTTAACTGTAATGCCGATATAACCTTATCCACAAACTCATCCACTGAATAGTCATACCACATCCACATCAACGATGTATGAGGGCGTGCTCCTCTTTTCTCTGCTTTTATCTTTATTGAACCTGTGTTAATGTAACACGGTAAGTCTGTCACAATGGTTGGAAGTCCTACATACTCCGCTTCATATACAGGCATACTCACTCCCTCACTATGAGATGCTGATATAAGATATTTGGATGATGCATATAGTGAGTATAACTCATTATGATGAAGCGTAAACTCTTGATAAAAGTCAACATTAACCTTTCCTCTTGACATCTTCAAAACACTCGGTAAAATTGACGGTCTCCGTGTGCTTATTACACATATATTTGTCTGTGAGTCAATACTCCTCGCTATCTCTCTTAACAGAGGAGATAAGACTGATATTCCCTTTCTGTCAAGTGGATCATATGCTCCCAGCATGAGAATGTCATATCTGAATACTCCATTTGAGATGTTTAAATCATGGATGGCTCTATATCTCCTCAGTTCAGGAGATAATGCTCTCGGCACTATACCAGAAATTGATGCTCCTAATTCATTTGACCACTCCTTCAGTATCATCTCTGAGAATGGAGATGCAACCCATATCACATCATAGTTGAAGTCTGTCTTATTTATGTAGATGTCCCTTACACGACGAGTTGGTATGCAGAAGTCATCAAACCACAGCAGTTGAGCTCTTGTCCTCTTCTCTAAAAAGGCAGAGGACGAATCCACCAGGATGTTGAAGCTGTCACTCTCATAGTGATTTGACAGTGAAATCTCCGCATTTAATATTGATGTGAGAAGAGAATATGTGTGCTTTGATGCATAGTGGATTGAGTGCTCTTCTGGAGTCTTATAAGGGAATATGTTTATTGTATCCATGTGTGAAGTGCACCTCCTTATGCAGAGACTTTAAACTTATATTCCACTGTTATTGTGTCATACTGCTCTAATGTGACATCGGATATTCTGTCTCTGACTATGACGAAATCATAGTCAGAGGTGTCATGCCTTGAACGAACCATAAATGCCACTTCCCTCACTGTTATAGGGTCAGTATGCTTATTTTCCGCAGACTTTGTTGCAGTGAAGTATGCTGTGTTTCCATCTATTATAACCTGTGAGTATGTGCCTGCGTAATAATAGAGTTGTCCTGATGATGTCCCATGCCGTATGTGATTCTCAAGCTGATAATCAGATGCTTCAACACCTTTGAATCCTGAACCGAAGCATATACCCCATTGCCATCTTCCTTCTTCAGTATGCCAATATGCATTGAAGAATCTATGATTGTTTGCGTCAACATATCTACTATTCCCTTGCCAATCCTTCATGCAGCATGTCGCTCTATTAGGATAATCCTTACCCATATGCTTAAAGTGAGCGAGCATCGCTATAACGAATGACTTTGACTTACCACTGTAAATTATCTCTGTGTCACCATTCCTCCTTCTCACAGTCACCTTCAAGTCAGCACCTATCATGTCCTTATTCTCATCTTTCCGAATCCTTATTTTATCTATCCTCCTCATCTGTGATTAATCACCTCCTTCATTCACATATACTATACCTCTATCCAGAACAGCACTTCCACTTCTATTGTGCGACCTGCCTGTATCGTCAGAGGAGCTGTCAATACATCTCTCAATATCATCACTGTGTAATCTTTGTCGTTTGCGTTACTATATTTTATTGCATATATTCCTACTTCATTGGCGGTTATATCTGATGTAGTGCGATTTTCTATTATCCTCTTGGCAGACCACTCAACTTTCATTGGAGATACTATGAAGTCATCAAATCTATTCTTTTCTCCTACAATATGATGACCATACCACAGTTTGCCAGGAGTATCTCCATGTTCTATTATTGACTCAAGCTTAAAATCACTGATTGAAACAGGAGTCGTTCCTGTCCCCAGAACGATACCTCTTAACTCCTCTGCTCCATCCCACCACCATTCAAAATATGGATGGTCAGTATGAGTATCTGGAGCATCTATATCTGCCCCATCTATTGTCTTCAGCGTATCGTGTCCTGTCTCCAGGTTATTCTGTGATAGTAATGATGCTCTCATCATCCTCAGAAAGTTCTCCACTAAGGAGTTCAATGGTTCATCTCTTATACATTGTCCTCTCTCATATATCCGTAATCTCCCCTTCACATCACTCACCTCCTATTTCCATTGATGATTCATCTCTTATATATTCTTCATTATATATGTGGAATCCCACCTTATATGATGGCAGTTCCTCCTCCATCAATAGAGTTTCAGACATACTCAAACTCATATATGGTAATTCCACCTCTCTCTTTATATCAGCTTCCGTTTTTACCTTTATCTCATCCAATATCTGATGTATGTCCTTAATTCCTGATAGACTTGCGCCATCTTTTAATTCAACCTTCATATCCACATGACCATGAACTATCTCAATATTTGTGCTCTCATCTGCTATATTGTCAACACATTCTGAATATTCTGTGAGCAATTGCATTTCAATTCCAGACATAACTTCATCGTAAACAGGATGAGTATATGAGAACCTGCACCAGTCCGATATATGACCTTCACCATATATGTGGAATCCTATCTTACTTAATGGTAACTCCTCCTCCAGCAAAAGAGTTTCAAACATACTCAAACTCATATATGGTAATTCAAGCTCCTTCTCATATTCATGCACTGTCTTAACCCTTATCTCATCCAATATCTGATGTATGTCCTTAATTCCTGATAGACTTGCGCCATCTCTCAAATACTCCTCCAGATATACATGACCATGAACAATATATTTATATGAGTATTCATCATCAAGGTATGATGTTCCTCTCATTTTTATCAATATTTCAACATTTGATGTTGTGGTATCCTTAATCTTATCTATTATACTGATTGACTGAGGAGCAACATACTCATAGGATATTGAATCCTTAATCTTATCTATTATACTCATATGTTGTGCTGATATATACTGCATAACTAAGTCAGGTTTCACTCTGTCAGTGCTCTCAAAGGATTTAGATTCAACAGTCCTCATTGCGATGTCTTCATCAATCTCTTCTTCACTCTTAACACTTCCCCATGCGATTAACTTAACACTTTCCTTCAATGATTCTGATATAACAATTGATCTGTCAATTGCTCTTGCTGCATGAGCCAATATAAATGCAAATCCTCCATAAAATGAAGCTATCTCATTCATCAGTCCATATATTGATGAGTATCCTTCCAGAAACTCTATTGTGGCAGGCTCGTCAAATATCACTCAGTTAATCACCTCCCTTTTGTTCTTATTCCACTCTTATTTCCACTTCATCCTTCACGCCATCTCCATATATAATTTTTTCGTTTCTCACACTTTCAATTGCCACCACATCTCTCATCAGATTAAGTGATGATACTGACATATTTCTCTTCACGATATTATAACTCTTATCATAAAGTCTTGTCCATCTCTTCACTCTATACCATATTGTTGAACCTCTTGTCGTCTCTATTATTCTGATGGGAGGAGCACCTCTTAATGATGAACCCTTAAATCCAACAGTCATACCAACAGGAGGTGGCTCTGGTCTTGCTTCTATTACAGGCATCGTCAGTAAAGGTATTTCAATTGTCGGTAATATCATCCTGCTCACATATACTATTTCCTCCTCCTCCTCATCTCCATTACTCATTATATATCACCTCTTCACGCTATCTCAAAAATTGCTTCATCATTCAATGACTCCTCATCATGTATGTATGCATTATCCACAGTCTCCAGTTCAACACTATCTCCGATGTTCTGTTCACTTCCATACTGAGGAGATGTTATTGAATGGATGACACTCAGTCCTCTTATATCACTTTCTCCTTCCATCCTTGCTGGTGGCGTAACTGATAACATAGAATTATCTGTGAGCTCATTTAAGATTAACACTCTCATTGCACTTTCAATTTTTAGTAATCCTTCATCCTTTACTCCTGTTACAATGTCCTGCTTAGGTTTAAACAGTCTAAATTCTGAAGTGGTTGCTGGGAATGACTCCAACCTTCTTGGAATATTCCTTATCTGTGTGAATGAAGGTGCTTCTCCAACACTCATCTGAGGTAATCCTAAGGGCATTAAGAATGATAATGCCGTCGTCTTAGGAGTTTCAATTATTCTGTCAATTATCTCAGCAACAGCATAACTCGCTATTGGTAAGGCAATACATCCTCCCACTATCCCCAATAATTTACCGATGTCAAATCCATCTGCCATAACATCAGGCAGTTTCTTCAACAGAGAAGCAGTTGCAGGTATAGTTACTGCTGCTATGAACATATTTTTAAACTTATGTCTCAAATCCTCAAAGAGCTGAGTTATTTGCACATTAAACTGAGATATGAAGTCCTCAGCTATACCACATAATGCATTCCACATTCCTTCAAATACTGAAGCGAGCCATGTGAATATTGATGACAGAGCTCCTATTAACCAATTTAGTCCATTGACGATGGATGTATATATCCACTCCCCAAATGAATATATGGCTTCTCCTATAACAGATAACGCAGAACCTATCCACTGTAATCCTCCCCATAACCACTCACCGAATCCGAGAAATGCATTCCACAACCACTCACCGAATCCTGCAATCGCTTTCCCAATTTCACACAGTCCATTCCACAACCACTCACCTGCAGCAGATAATCCTTTATACATCCACTCAAATGCTGAATAAACCCATCCTCCAAATGTTTCTAATGCTGAAGCGATTGCTGATAATGCATTTCCTATGAACTCACCAAGAGCGGATAATCCCTTATATACCCACTCAAATGCACTGACCAAGAAATCTCCGAGAGCAGTGAGACCGTCTAATATCGCTGAAAACGCTTCATCTATCCACGAACCCAATGTGTCAAATGCTCCTTGTAATGCTTCAAATATCGCTTCAAATATGTCCTCAAACATTTCTCCCTTCTCTTATATTATCATCACACTATCTGTATGAGTATTTTAACTCCTCCATTCTCACATCTTACTGTTGTCGCATTCTTAATCTCATCTGGCGAATTCTTGACGAGTATATCCCTCAAATCATCCTCAGGAATAAATATCTCAAGCGTATTACCACTTACATTGACTCTTGCATTCTGCGTCAGTCCTTTTATTGATGAAAGCAAAGGCATTTCCTTTTCTATCACCTCCTTTTATCCTCTTTTCCTCCAAATGAAAACGATAACCCGCCCATCCCTCCTCCTCCTTCCATCATCCTTCCATCACTTTTTCACGAGAGCATACACCATATCATCGCTGAAAATGTGAGCATTTTCACTGGATCGTCATACCACATTACCCATAGTCTCTGCAAGAACGATTGAACATACGAAAACGCCACCTTCAGATGTGATAAGACTGATGCTATCACTGAATATATCTCTGTCTTAAATGTCTCAACAGCCACTCCTATTGACTGCGCAATTCCTGTTACATCCTCCAAGTCCATTGAGAACATTTCTCCTCAGACTACGGTGGATTCACATACACATAGTATGTTGATATGAGTCTTGCTCCATCTCCTACTGTTGTGGCTGCTGGAGTGTCTCGTAACATCATCACATAATACTGTGAACCACCAACAGTCACCATTATAAACCATCCCACTTCTCTGACTGTTATTGAACCTCCACTGTCATTGTCAAACTTCCTCTCAAGCGTTATCTTTGCTGGTGCTCCAGAATCCTCTGACGATTTAATCTCTGTTTCATGATATACGAGTTCACCACTTCCTGTTCCATGATTAATCTTCGCTCTGAGATTATAGTCACTCCATGATGTTCCAGTCCCATTAGTGCCAACTATAAGACCATAGTCATCATTGTTTGCAGGAGCATTCGCTCCATACTTATTGGCATCATTCTGCTCATCCCATGACACTGTTCTTGATGTTCCATCCACATCCACTACATCAAACTGTGGTTTTCCTGCTATGTCATTTGCAAGAGCTGTGTTGAGCAATGAATATCCATTCTTCACGAATGAATGACACTTATGCCATCGCTCCTCAATCTTTCCATCTTCTCCCAGCACTCTCATCCTCAGCCACACATCCAGAGATGCCACTCCGAATCCTCTTATCTTCATCATTTCTCCTTCTCAATCACCTCCTTCACTCTTCTTATAATAAATGAGAAGGTGCGCTATTATAGCGCACCTCTCATTCACCCACTCTCAATACTGAGACCACTTATCCCTCACCCTCAGAATATACCTCTGAACCATGCTGTCATACCTCTGAACATCCTTGAACCATATCTCCAGACCAGCAGAGTAAGACCTCCCAGGACGACGACTGTTGCGATGATTGATGCGTTATCTGCTATCGCATCTGCTATATAGTATAGGACATCCTGCAATCCTTGAAGAACCCTATTCAGCACATCAACGAGCTCATATCCCGCCATAACACCACCTCCTATCTCATCCTATCATTCACCTTATATAAATACCTTATCTTCTCATAATCTCTCATAATCATATTCTCATATCCTCTTATCCCTCTTCTCTATTATCTCCCTTATCTCATCCCTTACCTTATCTCTATCCTCATCCACATAATCCTCAGATGTTATCGCTTCCTCCTCCCTCGCATACAATTCCTCAATCCTCCTCCTCTTCCTCTCCTCCTTCTCCCTTATCATAGATGCCACACTCTCAACCAAGAAATTCATACTCTCACCATGTGATGACTTCTTCACTCTTCTCACAACTCCCATACACGCTCTTTTAACTGATATGTATCTTTTCACAACATTTATTGCCCATATCACATCATTCAACTCTATATCTGTATTCACATTATCAAGAGCATCCACATCCACTTCCACATTTTCAGTCTTCCTTACTTCTATTAACCTCCTCATTATATCAGAGGGACTCATCCTCCAACTGTTCATCCCATCTCCACTGCTCAATGATGCTATCACATCATCTATTATAACGGATGCCTCTATCCACTCATTTATTATTTTCACTGCTTTCACAACATCCTTCACTCCCACATTTAAATCACTTCTTCCATTATG
>QMNJ01000025.1 GCA_003647715.1 Candidatus Coatesiibacteriota bacterium | reverse complement strand
CCATCACTCCCCTCCCCTCCCCAGATATGCCTCTATCACCCTTGGGTCGTTCTGCACCTCCTCCGGCGTGCCCTCTGCTATCTTCCTGCCATAATCAAGCACAGATACCTTGTCGCTTATACCCATCACCACTTTCATATCGTGCTCAATCAGAAACACCGTGATACCACTGTCCCGTATTCTTCCTATCAGTTCCATCAGGTCCTTGGTCTCCACCGGGTTCATGCCAGCAGCGGGCTCGTCAAGCAGAATTAAGTCGGGCTTTGACGCCAGTGCCCTTGCAATCTCCAGTCGCCTCTGCTCGCCGTATGGTAAACTGCTCGCCTCACTATTGTAATCCCCTTTGATGCCCACAAATTTGAGTATCTTTATCGCCTCCTTAATCGCTTGTCTATCTTCTTTAACCTTTCCTCTTGTGTTGAAAAGCGCATCCCAAAATCCCGAGCGGGTCTTCGTATACATACCCATAAGCACATTCTCCAGAACACTCATCTGGTTGAAAAGCCGTATATTCTGAAAAGTGCGTGATATGCCAAGATATGAAACCCTGTCGGGCGAGAGCGACCCCTTTGGCATCATCACCCAGCCAAGAACACTTACTGCCCCCACGAAGAACAAGGTGATCCCAGTTGTGGCTAGCCACCCAAAGCCCGCCCTGGCGAACATGTAGGCAACCACAGGAATGAGGACCATAGTAGCAACGATGAGGGGAATGAACCATAAAGGTCTTCTTCTCTTTCTGGATATGGGCTTGCCTCTGAAGTATATCTCGCCTTCCGTGGGCTCATATATGCCGGTAATCACATTGAACAGGGTGGTCTTACCTGCACCATTTGGACCTATCAAACTTACTATCTGCCCCCTCTCAACTGAAAGCTCAAGGTCTTTCAAGGCATCCAGACCACCGAAACTCTTGGTGAGGTTCTTAACTGTGAGTATCTCTTCAGTGTTATGTCCCATAACAGCAATGAAAGATATTATAAAAAGCCCCCGGTAGGATTCGAACCCACGACCTGCTGATTACAAATCAGCCGCTCTAACCACCTGAGCTACGGAGGCATACAAACTATTATAATTATAACTTAATGAACAGCATTAATTATACAATAAATTCTATTGAATATACTAATAAATAACTAATACTCAACAATACTTTTGTTATTAGACGAACACTATGAAACCCTGAATGTTCGGAATATCTACCTGGTTGAGATAATCAAAACTACTTATTGCTAACTATCAAACCTGCCTGAATTATAGTAATCACAATGGATTTTTACACAACAATCTGAACACTGTGGCTTTCTTGCTTTGCAGACAATCCTGCCGTGCTTTATCATAGCAAGGTGGGCGAGGTATCTCCTGCCTTCGGGCAACATATCATTGAGAATATAATGTGCCTTCTCCCTTGTGGTATCATCTGGGATAATGCCAATTCTTGTTGAGACCCTGTGTATGTGAGTATCCACTGGTGAGACATCCCTGCTCAGCGAGAATGCGAGAACACAGTAGGCGGTCTTTAAACCCACACCTTTCATGCTAATAAGATATGATACCACCTCATCATCGGGCATCTCTCTCAGCCGGTCAAGTGTAATACTACCCTCCCGCTCCCTAATTGTTCTGATAATACCAATTATCCTCTCTGCCTTTGTAGGAGCAAGACCCGCTGGTCTGATTACCTCCTCAACCTCATCCTTAATTCCATCACTGGCGAGAAGCATATCCCAGCGGGGGAATCTCTCCTTCAGGGACTTAAATACCTTGTCAGACAACCGGTCTGTGGTATTCTGGCTTGTTATGGTTCTTATTAACTCATCCAAAGGGTCGGCAAGATTTTCCCTCTCAAGAGCACCATACTCATCTATCAATGTCTCAACAATCTTCTCTATATATTTCTTCTCCATATCATAATTGTAGTTAGTTGCATTGACTATTGTATTATATTAAAATAACTCCACCTTACCTATGGATAAGTATAAAAAATTACAGAGGTGCATTATGAGATGTAATAATATCCTGATAATCTCTGTCCTTCTTTTAATCCCGCTCCAAATATTCACCGCCGAACTTGATGTCAATGGAGCATTGTATGGTCTTGTTCAGTTTGATAATACTAAAGGCGGTGGTCTGGAGAGTGGCTCCGTTAGTGGTGACGGTGACCAAAAGTTTTATTGGGACGGTGCCCTTGATATCCAGTTCACACTGTCAACCACAGAAGATGTTGGTCTTATCTCAACAATAAGATTTGACAGAGTGCTTATGAGCAACACTGCTAAGAGTGACTTTCCTAACAGGTGGAGAGGCATCTACTCACAGGAGCACAATATTGCTGGGGTCGGCAACCTTGGGGCCGGACTTGCCAGCGCCTATGTAGCCCTAACAGACCTTCCTGTGTCAAAGATTACCAGCATTGGTCTGATGGAGTGGAGGATGGGGCATTCCGGATGGTATAATGCCTACCATTCAAGATTGTATTCACCATCAAACATTGCCTACTACCACCCCTATGGAACCGTAACCGACTTTGCGATTGGCTCTGTGGGGATAAGTTCCGCATTTGGCATAGAAGACAATGACAAGACAATAGTTGGCACAACAGTGAACTTCTCTAATATGCTTACAATGACCTTCTTTACAGACAATTCAACCAGTGACCTATACACATTATTTATGAACCGCTTCGCAAGTAATATGCCCAAATACTGGCATGCGGTTATGAGAAGAGACGGTGAACTGCCCAATGATGGTCCATACTACTCAAAGGGCTTCCTATCCACCATACACATCGGAACAGAACTGTTCCTGCCTCTGTCAAACGGGATTACCATCTACAACCTGTTCGCCTTCCATAATTATAAGGATGAGGAAAGAAGCGAGGGCTTGATAACCGGTGGAAAGTGGATAACAATATATCCTGAGGTTACTATTCCTCTATTTGTGAATATTATTGGCGGGATGAAGTTGAATTACTTCAAGTTTAACAAGAGCGACACTTTCGGTATAAATAAAGATTCAACGATGGATATCTCGCTATTTGCGGGTGCTGAATACTTGCTGAATAAGAGTAGTTCAATTTCATTTCTATGGGAACTCATCTATCCGCACACCTCCGCAGTTGACGATGTTACGACGTATATTAATGAAGATGTGAACTTCCACCATACCTTCACGCCTTCGTTCAACCTGACAATAAGTGATAATATTGAACTTATATCGTATTACGGATATTCAATGTGGGACCCCAGTTACGATAACCCTGATACATCAATAAAGGAAAACCGTCAGATGATAATTGGGAGTTTACTTAAAGGCAGTTTCTGATTTTTTATATACTGAGAACTCCTATTCTGTTATAATAGTTTCGCTATGAGGTGGTTAATATTCTTAGCATTGCCATCAGCGGTCTTATCTATGGGTATGAGCGTGCATCCCGGCTTTCCCGTGGAGGTCGGAAGTGTGCTACTCTCATCACCAATTGTAACAGACATAGACGATAACGGATTTACTGATATAGTTATATGCTCCTGGGATAATGGATTACATATCCTATTGCAGGACAGAGCCGGCTTCAACAGGGTTAAATACAAGTCGTTAGATATAGAGACCTCCGGTGAGACGCTAACCCCTCTTCTGTTAGATACAAACGACGACAACCAGAAAGATGTAGTATGGACAACCGATGAAGGCGTGCTTTACTTATTTCCCTATAATATGTCTCCCGCTGGTGGAGAGAGGTATGAACTGACGGGCAGACAGCCCACCTCCTCTCCATCCGCATATATTGATGACAATTACACCTTCATCGTTCAACCACAGCCGGAGAGCGGTCTCCTGCTGATAGATATTAGAAACCATATTACAAAGACCATTGTATCTAACCGGTCTATAACCTCGGATGTGGCGGTATCGGACATAGACGCAGACGGTATCCCCGAGATTATTTTCGCCTCAACCGATGGCACGATATATGCTGTAGGTGTGGAAGACCCCTCCCTATCTGAGTGGTCATACAGAACAACCACCGAGTTTATGGGTGGTTTCTCCCTCGCCGATGTTGACAGGGACTTAAAACTTGAGGTATTCATCTGCTCCGTGGACGGCACCCTATATGGCATAGACGATGACGGCACCTCACTTCCCCACTTCCCCGTTGACATAAGCGACGGGATAATCACCCATGGTGCCATAACCACGCCAGCAGTTGGTGATATGAACAGCGATGGTGTCTATGAGATAGCAGTGACCACGGGCATCCCACAGGCAGAGACCGGCTCAATAAAACTATATAGTGTGGATGGATTAGAGGTCGGTTCATACACCTCCAGAAAGGGCGGATTCTTGAGCTCGCCAGTCCTTGTAAATATAGATATGGACAGCGAACTGGAGGTCTTTGGCATCTCATATCAGGGTGAAGAGGTCGCTCTTAACTACGATGGTAGTATGGTTGAGGGATTCCCCAGAAATGCACCTGAGGGCACTTACTCATCCACACCTGCCTATGGCGACATAGACAGCGACGGCTACGCTGAATTCATCATTGTAAACGAGCAGGGTGGGCTTTATCTCTACGACCTTGATGTGGTCTATGTGGCAAGCCCGTGGGCTATGGAGAGCGGTGGTCCACTCCACAATGGCATCTCCAGCCCCTTCACCTATCAGGACCCCTCTCTGAAGGCGTCTCAGAGTGGCAGATTTGTGACACTCAAATGGAGGAATATACAATCAATAGAAAAATGGACGCTCAAGCGTAAACTCTACGATGAGGACGAATTCACAATCTTAACAGAAATTCCTTCTGGCAAGAACTCATATAAGGACCCCATAATAGATGAGACCGAGAGCATTACATACAGAATTGAGGGCTTGATATCTGATACAGTCGTAGTATCAGACCAGACCACCATTTACCCCAAGAGCACAGAGACTGAGGAGGCAAAAGCAACCCTTGTGAACTCATACCCTAACCCATTCTCAGAGATGGTCACCATAGAGTATTCGGTTGAGGGCGAGAGCCAGAATGTGAGGATAGCCATCTATGATGTGAGCGGTAAACTGGTGCGCCTGCTGGAGGATGCAGTTGTCGGAGTGGGTGACCACAATGTCACCTGGAACGGCATATCCGACAGCGGTGCTATGGTTTCAAACGGCGTCTATTTCTGCCGCCTGGAGTCCAATACCTCCACCTCAACCAGAACTATTATTCTCGTAAGGTAGATTCCCTTATATAACCCATAAAGGATAATATTAAACATGATTAAATAATGTTCTTAGAATATATTGTTATAATCCTTATAAATCGTTATATCTTGGAGTTATAATTGAAGGCGATGGACGAAGCGAAGTCAATTAAGACACCCCTCACTAGGAAAACCATAGATTCGCTTTCTGCAGGCGATTTTGTTCTCCTCTCTGGCATCGTCTATACCGCCCGAGACACCGCTCACAAGGTGCTAAACGAACTCATCGCAAAGGGTGACAAACCACCTATCCCCCTCAAGGGGCAGGTCATATACTATATGGGTCCCTGCCCGCCAAAGCCGGGCTATGTGTGTAACTCCGCCGGACCCACCACCTCCTCAAGGATGGATGCCTTCACACCTGCTTTGCTCAAGCACGGTCTCTCTGGCACGATAGGCAAGGGCGAGCGCTCGCAATATGTCATTGACGCAATGGTGAAATATGGCGCCGTCTATTTCTCTGCGACGGGAGGCACAGCGGCTCTATTATCCAAGAGCATCGTATCAATGGAGGTGGTGGCGCTTGCCGACCTCGGACCCGAGGCGATATACAAACTGGAGCTTGACAGGATGCCTGTGTTTGTTGGCATAGATGCCAGGGGAAAAAGTTTGTATGGGAACAGAAGATAATTAATTAAAATCAAACCACAATACCACCACTTGGTGACCTATCGCTCAATCTTCCATCGGTCAAATACAATATACGCTGAGTAATCATTGCAAGTTCAATGTTGTGGGTTGCAATCAAGATTGCAGTCCCGAACTGAGCACTTATATCCAGGAGCATACCATGCAGTATCTTCTTGTTCTCGCTGTCCAGGTTGCCTGATGGCTCATCTGCCAGCAATATCTGTGGCTCGCTTACAATCGCTCTGGCAACCGCCACCCTCTGCGCCTCCCCACCTGACAACTGCGATGGAAAATGCTCCGCTCTATCAGATAGCCCGAACCTCTCTAAAAGACCTTCTGCCTTCTTTCTTGCCTCACTTTTGTCTGACCCGCCTATCAACAATGGCAACATCACATTCTCCAGTGCTGTCAACTCCGGGAACAGGTGGTGAAACTGGAAGATAAACCCCAGGTTAGCATTCCTCAGATAAGAGCGAACCCTGTCTTTCAGAGCGAATATGTTTGTATCACCCCACATTACCGTCCCATCGGTTGGAGTGTCAAGACCTGCAAGGATATGCAATAGCGTTGACTTGCCCGAACCCGATGAACCGAGGAGTGAGACCACCTCACCTCTCTTTAGTTCAAAATCTACACCCTTTAGGACATGAAGCTCAGTCATCCCAGATGGAAATATGCGATGGATACCCATTGCTTTAAGAACTGTGTTGTTCTCACTCATACCTTATCGCCTCCACCGGGTCTAACCTTGATGCCCTGAAAGCCGGGTAGATGGTTGATAGAATACTGATAGCAACCGCCGACACACCAACCAGAATTATATCCCTGATAGATATTACTACCGGAAGGTGGTCAATATAATAAACATCCTTCGGGAGCCCTATCTGCACATAGTCCCGCAATAATATTGCCACCAGAAGCCCCAGACCCACACCTAAGACCGTGCCCACCACACCCACAATGCTACCTTCATAGATGAATATCCGCCTGATGGCACCCCTGGTAGCACCAAGAGACCTCAATATACCTATGTCACGGGTTTTCTCAATCACCGACATTATTAGTGACGAAATGATGTTTAGCGCTGCGACAAATATTATCAGCAGAAGTATAATAAACATAGTTACCTTCTCCAATCGCAGAGCATAGAAGAGCGAGCGGTTGGTCTCCTTCCAGGTCTGAATCAGATAGGGGAATCCCAAACGCTCCTTCATCCTCTGTGCAATACCGTCAACAGCAAATATGTCCTCAACCTTCACCTCTATACCATTAACCACTCCCCTCTGGGCTATGGCATCCTGCAATTGTTCCCTGTCCACATAGACCAGATTGGAGTCATATTCAAAAAGACCGGTGTAGAATATGCCAACAACCCTGAAATTTCTCTCAACCGCCGGAACAGGGTGAAAGGGCGACCACACCTGACGGGGAAGGGTCAGTGTTATGGTGTCGTTGAGTGAGACCCCAAGACGGTCCGCCAGTAATACCCCCACCACAATACCCCCCGCCAGCTCCTCATCGTCAGATTCTTTGGGGACATCAAAGTCAAACACCCCTTTCTTAATATTGTGAGCAATCTTTGAAACCTTCTTCTCCTCATCTGGCTTCACACCACGAACCACAACGCCGATGGTATCATAGCGTGAGGAGGCGATTGCCTCTGTTAAGACATAGGGCGAGGCACCAAGAACACCATCAATCTTCTCCACCTTCTCTATGATGTCCTCGTGGTCTTTAATTCCCTTCTTCTCAATATGATTGATGATTATATGCGCCCGGTTTCCCAGTATCTTATCCCTTATATCTACCTCAAAGCCGTTCATCACGCTCATTACCACAATGAGAACCGCCACTCCAACAATTACACCGAGAACGGAGATGACAGTTATCAGGGTTAGAAACGCCTGTTTCCTCCTGGCAATAAGATAGCGAAGTGCTATGAAGAACTCAAAGCCCATAACAACGGCAGATTATAACACAATGGAGGTCCTTTTCATATTCAAAGGGATTGGAGTATAAAAACCTATCTATATCTCCAGATTGCAAGATTGGTAATATTGCCACTGCGGTCCATATAATCAGATGATTTGTAAACTATATCCTCTTCTCTGAGAATCAAGCTATCGCCGTAGCCAGCACATAATCTGGAGGGTAGATATAACTCATAGGTCTCATTGCCATAAACATCTACATATCTCTTACAGCCCCAGAGGGCATGCTGAACTATATAGTCCACACCAATATTACTCAGGTAATCATCTAACCTGCCCTGTTTCAGATGCTCCTGATACTCAAAGTTATTTACCACACCATCAAGGTTAACAGTCCTTCTACCCGAAAGGTAACCAAAGGTTCCTGAATCCTTCATAGCGAATATTGCCTTCTTATCAGTATTTTCCTTAGCCCACATTGCGCCCTCATAACTGGCAATCTTGAATGTCTTCAATGCATCCCTGTGGACAATATACTGCGAGGAGATAGCGAATATAGCCAACAGTGAAATAAAGATAGTTCTACCCGCCACCGGTCTAAATATTCTCTTAAAAGCCCCCGCTGTATAATCGCCAGCGACCGCAACAAGTATGAAAATCGGGAGAAGGCAGGGCGCGTAGTAGTGGCTGAAGTGTGCCCACCTGGCGAATAGAAGAAATGACAACAACAATACAATGCATGTGGCTCCTATTAGTGCATCCGAAATGAGAGACCTTAATACCTCCCCCCCTCTCCTTCTCCATCCTGAGTATAGAAGGTAGATAGCAAATACAAGCACACCGAGGTAATACTCAGGATAGGTAAGGATATATCGCCAGTTAAACACAATATTAGGATATGAGGACTTCAACGAAGCGGAGATGGTCAATATATGGTTGAATACCATATAGTTCCAGATTAGAAACGGCATCACCATAATCACATAGAGAAGGGGGATTATTAAAGCACTTGAGATTGCTCTCATACCCCACTTTCTGAATCTAACAATGAGAATAACCAGAACGAGAAGTGCAGTCACTACCGTCCCCACCTCAAGTCGGGAGAGAGTCAACAACCCGCATAAGATACCGAGAACGAAACCACCTTTCAGGTCTCCCTCCCCCTTGAAAAATCCATCCGAATAGAACCATATCATAGATAATAGCAAGAGCGAGAGAAGAGATTCCATGCCCACGGTCAATATATGAAAGAACCTCGGGTAGAGAGTAAGAATAACCATAGTGAGCAGACCAAAAACTCCCACCTCACTCTTCAACTTCTTTACCACCATATAAAGAGTGAAGAAATAGAGAGCACCCTGAAGGATAAATATTGCCCTTACTGCGAGCAACCTGTTGAAGTTGACAAGAAGATGAATAGGAATAAGAATTAACAGATAGAGGGGGTGATAGCCATTAGTTGAATTTATACCATCAAAGGTGGAACCATTACCAAGAGCAATGTTCCTGGATATCTGGAGGTAGTAATATGCATCATCGCTTAGTGAACAAACCACCCTGCTATCAGGGAGAAGAGAGAAGAGCGCGATATAAAAACTGATAGCAAGGACTGTAATTATGACATACCTGTAAAAATCCTTATTGCCAATCCCTTTCACTATTAACCTTGACTGGTAAAATTACTTTCGTTAGTATATATTAACTACACATGGAGGTAAATGATGAAACTATCTGAGATATACAAGATAGCGGTTGAGGAGGGCATAAAAGTTGACCCAAGGGGGGAGGAGTATGTAAAGAAGGAACTTGAGTTAGAGAATAAGAGATACCATCAGATGAGCGAGAAGGAGAAGAAGACCTACGACACAGAGAGATTGACCAATCCGTTCCCCGATACCAGGATATTGAGTGGAGACCCTGAGATGGATGTGAAGAGTGCTCTTGTAGGCATAGATATGGATGTGGGCGAGGTGACGCTTGCTGACCGTTTAAACGAGAGGGGTGAGGAGATTAACCTCATCTGGTCTCACCATCCTCAGGGTATTGCCAGAAACTACCTCTACGATGTGATGAAGATGCAGGCAGAGATGCTCCACAAATACGGTGTTCCCATAAATGTTGCAGAGGGCATATTAGAGCCAAGAATCTTAGAGGTGAGGCGAGCGCTTCTACCATTTAACAGTTCCAGGGCAGTTGATGCGGCAGGACTGATGGGCTTTGCCTTCCTCTCTACTCACACCGTTGCAGACAACCATGTTACACATTTTCTGCAAAACCTGTTTGATGAGAAGAAGCCCGATACTGTCGGTGACTGTCTGGACCTGCTTGAATCAATACCAGAGTATCAGGATACAAAAAAACTGGGAACGGGAATGCTTGTATTATCCAAGTCAAAGCCCGCTGAAACTAATTACCACAAGATATCAGCAGGTAAGGTGTTCATTGATATGACCGGGGGAACGGGTGGCTCTAAGGAGGCATTTGAGAAGTTAACACAGACGACAGATATTGGCACAATCATTGGAATGCACATAAGGGAGGAGAACCTAAAGAAGGCGAAGGAGAACCACATCAATGTTATAGTTGCAGGGCATATGGCTTCAGATTCACTGGGGATGAACCTTCTCATAGACAAGATTCAGAAGAAGGGAAAAATCAAGATTATACCAACCTCCGGCTTCAAAAGGATAGAAAGAACATAATAGGAACTTTACAAGGAGTAAAAGATATGGAAAGTATTATAGAATGGGCACTTGAGGTAGCAAAGAGAGAGGGTGCAACATATGCAGACATAAGGATTGAGGACTACAAAAGGGAGAACATCACCGTAAAGGACGAGATGGTTGAGGGAATTACGCACTCATCAAGCATTGGTTATGGAATAAGGGTCATAGTAGATGGCTGTTGGGGATTCTCGGCTTCCAACCGCCTGGAGAAGAAAGAGGTGGAGAGGGTAGCGAAGCAGGCGTGTGATATCGCCCGCGCATCATCCCTCACTAAAGTAGAAAATGTATTGCTTGATGACACAAAACCCCAGAAGGGTAAATATAAAACACCTATGGAGATTGACCCATTCAGCGTTCCAATACAGGAGAAGGTTGACTACATCCTTTCTGCCACAAGGGAGATGAAGAAGGAGAAGGATGTCAAGATTGCCCAGGGTTTCTACACCGGCTTTCTGACCAAGAAGACATTTGCCACGCTTGATGGTGCCTATATTGAGCAGGAGATATGCCACTGCGGTGGTGGAATAAGCGCTACCGCCATAGGTAAAGACGATATGCAGGTGCGCTCCTATCCGAACTCGTTCAGGGGCAATTTTGCCACCGCTGGTTACGAGTATTTTAAGGGGCTTGAATTAGACAAAAATGCACCCAAGATTGCCTCGGAGGTATGTGCTCTTCTCAAGGCGAAGGAGTGCCCGGAGATGAAGGGGACAATCATCATTGATGGCAACCAGTTAGCCCTTCAGGTTCACGAATCGTGCGGTCACCCCATTGAACTGGACAGGGTGTTCGGAACGGAAGCGTCATTTGCAGGCACCTCGTTTTTGACCACTGACAAACTTGACAAACTCAAGTATGGCTCACCAATAGTCAATATTGTTGCAGACGCCACTGTTAAAGGAGGGCTCGGCACCTTTGGCTATGACGATGAGGGCGTTCCCGCCCAGAGAACAGATGTTGTTAAGGATGGATTATTCGTCGGCTACCTGATGAGCAGAGAGACCGCACCTAAGATTGGCAGGAGGTCAAACGGAGCTATGAGGGCTGATGGATGGCACAGTTTGCCCATCATCAGAATGACCAATATCAATCTTCTGCCAGGGGACTGGGAATTAGATGACCTGATAGCAGATACAGACGACGGTATATTCGTATCTACCAACAAGTCGTGGTCCATTGACGACAAGCGAGTGAACTTCCAGTTTGGGTGCGAGATTGCCTGGAAGATTGAGAATGGCAAACTGACCGAGATATACAAGAATCCCGTATATTATGGTATAACCACCAACTTCTGGAACTCCTGTGATGCTATATGCAATAGAAATCACTGGAAACTGTGGGGAACCCCCAACTGTGGTAAAGGCGAACCAATGCAGACAATGTATGTAGGTCACGGCACATCTCCATCAAGATTTAGAAATATAAGTATAGGGGTTAAGAAATAAATTCTGATACCTTGGTATAAAGAGCAGGGATAAACCTCCGTGAGATAAGGTTTAAGGATGGATGTAATATATCCAAGAGGCATTCTTGGTCAGTTGGTCAAAGAGATAAGTAAGTTCCCAGGAGTGGGCTTAAGAAGCGCAGAGAGAATTGCGTATTCAATAATCCTTTCTGGTCCAAGCAGGATAAATGAGTTCTCTGCTTTGCTGAACAAAGCTAAATCAGCTCTCTCAAGATGTAAATTATGTGGTGACATCTCTGAAGGCGAGATATGCCAAATATGTAGAGATGAGAAGAGGGATAGGACCAAAATATGTGTAGTCAGGGAACCTTTAGCGATACTATCTATTGAGAGGAGCGGTGAATATAGAGGTCTATATCACTCTCTTGATGGTTTGATATCCCCGCTTGACGGTATAAAACCTGAAGACCTGAGGATAGGGGAACTTATGAAACGAATAGACGACAATATTGAGGAGGTTATCATCGCCCTGGACCCATCAGTTGAAGGCGATGCTACATCAATGTATCTCGCCGACCTGATAAAGAAGCGTGATGTGATGGTAACCCGCCTGGCATACGGTCTTCCCGTGGGTTCGGATATAGAATATGCAGATGCTACCACCATCAGGCGCGCCCTCCAGGGAAGGCAGGAGTTATAGAGACGAACTTATTGAAGATGTGGTAAAATACATAAATAGTCATTTTGGAGGTAGGTGATGAGGAGATTTTTAATTTTATTCTGTGCTATGGCTCTTCTTTTATCCTTATCCTGTAAGAAAACGGAGGAGGAGAATCCATATGCTACACCTGAGACAACCATAAAGGAATATGCCTTGGCGATGAAGGAGGGCGACTTTGACAGAGCAATAAAGTGCTATTCTCAAGACGCCCTGGTAGATATTAACCCGGCAGGCGGTAAGTTAACTACCGAAGAGCTGAAGTCGCTGTTCATATCCAGTTTGAAGGCATCACAGGAGCCCTTCAAGAAAGGCGATGTAACAGTGGTAGATGTGAAGATGATTGCAAAAGTAAAATTCAAGGTAGCAGGCGAGGACAGAGAATTCACAATGATAAAGGAACCAGAGGGCTGGAAGATTGCGACCAATCTGTAATGCTCTTACTTCTAATATTAATCAACCTTCTAATATCTATCTCATTACCATATTCAGAGACATCACCTGACAAACTGTTGGTAAGTCAGGAGGATGGTCCCATATACTTTCTACCAATTGATGATAAACCATACCGAGGTATTGAATTTGTTTTTCCCATTCAGGAAGGCAAAGAGAGCACGCCTGAATATGCCCTTGACAGCGGGAAGAGCGATTTCCGCTGTGAACTTCGTCCCAATCACTTTGGCTGTGACCTGTTCGCAGAGACAGGAACAGAAATTGTCGCCCCCGCAGATGGGCGAGTGACAATGTCGGTCTTTACACCATATCGTGGACCTGGCAACAAGATTGCCATCTACCATGGCAATGGCGTATATACCTATTACCTGCATATGGACAAGAATCTCGTTATAGCAGGAGAGCAGGTTAAGAAGGGCGAGGTGATAGCAACGGTGGGAAACACAGGCAACGCAGAAAAGACACCACCTCACCTCCACTTTGAGATAGACCTGAGTGTAGAGAAACAGAGGAAACCCTCCTGGTTTGTGGAATATATTGACTATATGCCATTCCCCGGCGTAGTTCACCTCCACTCTTCAGACCCGCTTGCCTATATTGTTTCTAAGAAAAGCGACTGGAAAGAATGATAAATGCAATCAAATACTTTTTGCTTATACTACTATTAATCGGTAATGTCGGCTCTGAGGTGGTCAATATTACATCACCATCATCCCCCACTGATATTGTTGTCTATAATGACAGGGTATATATCTCAACATTCGGAGGGGGCATTGTAATCCTCAACAAGGACCTAAAGTATATAAAAACCCTAACCTCTGCAGATGGGCTGGGCAGAAACTGTGTTCAGTGCCTGTATAATATGACAGATAAACTGTGGTATGGAACCATTGAAGGGGTGGGCTATATGAATACAGATGTGGATATAAACTACATATATGCTCCCGGCGGCTATCGCTTTATGGATGTCAATGATATTTGTTTAGCAAGGGATGATATATGGTTTGCGACAGAGGAAGGTGCAATGAGATACAACACCATTTTCAATACCTGGCAACTCCACTTCTCCGAGGATGGTGCGATACTCAATGACCTCTACAGCGTGTCGCAAGTAGGTAATAGGGTTTATTTTGGTGGTGTTGGCAGGTTCTTCTGGTTTGACTATCAGAATGATATCTGGTCCCACAGAGACCTTGCGAATGAATTCAGTGAGATATATATAACTGATATGGCTGAGTTCTATGGCAAGGT
>QMNJ01000024.1 GCA_003647715.1 Candidatus Coatesiibacteriota bacterium | reverse complement strand
TCTCAACCAGAGGAATTATGGAACTAATATTCAAGATAGCCCTCTTACCCATCTATGTTCTGATTATCTTATATAATACTTTAAGAAGGGAATTATACTCCGCTGGAGTAATAGGAAGAAAAATTGTCCTAAAAAAAGCGGTAATATCAGTAGGCAACATAAATCTCGGTGGAGCGGGTAAGACGCCTCTTATTATATATATTGCGAGAAGATTGGTAATTATGGGCAAGAAGCCATCAATTGTTATTGGAGGTGAAGCACTTGCAGATGAAGCTCTAATATATAAAGCGCAACTGCCTGATATTAAAGTATTTACTGAAAAGAATAAGAAAACCGCAATTGAGAGAGCAAACGACTCCTCCTGCGATATAATCATTATAGATGATGGCTTCCAGTTGCTTAATGTCAAAAAAACCTTGGATATAGTCATAATTAGAGATGATGTATCTCCAACCCCAATTCCTCTTGGATGGGGTCGTGAGCACATATCTGCTCTTAAGTATGCTAATTGCATATTCATATCCAAACCATCTCATAATTATGCATTGAAATCCATCCATGGCATCAGTAAGCCGATATTCATAATGAGACAGGTGCCTGAAGTAATCGTGAATGCTGGAACTGGTAAAATAGTTAACATAAGCGAAATAGTTGGCAGAAAGGTACTGTTATTCTCCATGGTTCCATCCATTGGCTATATCTCATACGAACTCTCGCATAGAGGAATCAGACCCTTTCTTGTTCAATTTCCAGACCACTATAGGTATAGAGATGTAGATATAAAATTGGTTCTGAAAACTGGAAGGTCTGCTGATTATATTATTACCACCGAAAAGGATATGCTCTCCATCAAGAATTCATTGAAAAAATCCCATAAAGAAATATGGACATTGAAATCCAAAATTGACATTAAGAACGAGAGTGAATTTTGGAAAATGCTAATGAAGAAACTTAATGTTTAGCGAAATTATGTTAAAAATTAAACACTTAATAGAATATTACTTACTATCACTGATAATCACTATATCACTTGTATTTTCATGGACTTCACTTCCGATTGTTGGGACCATATTAAGTTATATTCTTTTTCTGGCATTGCCAACGAGAAGGCGTGTCGCTACAAAGAACATTATAATGGCGCTCAAAACCAGCGATTGTGAGGCGCGTAAAATAGCACTTTCGTCGTTTTCCTCCATATCCACCACTGTATTAGAGATTGCTCATCTGGGTATTAAATACAGGAGAAGTCCATCCCGATTCATTAGGTTCTCCCGGTATGATGTATTTAGAAAGGCATTAGACGCAGGAAATGGAGCAATACTTCTATCCGCTCATCAGGGGAACTGGGAGTTGATGGCTGGTTCTCTGGCAGAGTGGGGCTATGATGTCTGGGCAGTCGTCAAGCCACAGGCAAACCCCTATGTAGAACGCTTGTTCAAACGGTTGAGAGAAAGGTATGGTGTGAAAGTTATATATATGGAGGGCTCAGCGAGGTATATAATAAAGCTCTTAAGAGAAAACAAGTTTGTTGCGATTCTTGCTGACCAGCATGCAGGCGATGCGGGCATCCAGGTAAATCTCTTCGGGAGGAAGACATCCACCTGGGGTCAGGTGGGAAGAATAGCGAGCATTACCAGTTCACCCATAATCATCGGTTTTGATATAAGAGAGAAAGCGAACCAACATAGGGCACTGATTCATAACCTGTGGTATATTAAAAATGTTAATAATGTTGATAAGTTATTTGCTAAAGAATATAATAATCATCTTGAAGGTTTTTTAAGAAAATGTCCAGGGCAATATCTCTGGATGCATAGAAGGTGGAAATAGTGGAGCATTATCATAAACGGAGGTTTTCATGAAAACTATACTATTTATACTCACATCTGTCTTTCTTGGTGTAGCAGGGCAGATGTTACTAAAGATGGGTCTATATAAGACCCCGCCGATGGAGGGGCTCTCTGTAAAAATCCTGCATTTGATTTTCAAGCCCTATATACTCCTTGGCTTCATCAGTTATGGTTTATCATCAATCTTCTGGCTTCTGGTCCTATCAAGGACTGAGCTATCTTATGCCTACCCAATGGTTGCATTAGGTTATGTGTTTGTTTTCATCTTCTCCTGGTTGTATTTTAAAGACCAGGTTACACTCATAAGAGTAATAGGGCTTGTGTTAATCTGTATCGGCGTGGTTTTTGTTGCTATGACCCAACCCAATACCCCTAAACCCATAAACTGAATTATGACAGACCTCATTGAAAGATTCAGACGATATTACCCAGAGAACATTGAGAAGGCAAGGTCAATCCAAAAAAAGATAGCAGATAAAATAATCTTAGAGACATTTAGAGGAAGATGCAGATACATAGGCGGAATTGACTCAGCGTATTCAAACAACAAAATAATATCTGCTATCTGTGTATATGATATAACAACAGGTGATGTTATTAACTCATCCTATTCTATAGTTGAATGTAGCTTTCCCTATATTCCCACATACCTCTCTTTCAGGGAAGTTCCCGCTATCATAGAGGCGTTTATAAATCTGGATAGAAAACCAGACCTGTTCCTTGTAGATGGTCACGGTATATGCCATCCAAGGGGTGTTGGAATTGCAAGTCACATTGGAGTCGTTCTTGACTATCCAACAATTGGTGTCGCGAAATCTAAACTTGTAGGTGAGTTTTCTATGCCCGGTCCTAAAAAGGGCGAATTTTCAACTATAAAACTCTATGGAGAAGATGTCGGCTTCTTATACAGAAGCAGAGAAAATGTTAAACCAATATTTTTATCCCCAGGAAATAAGGTCTCCCTCAACGATATTATCCCAATTATCTCAACCTGTATCAATAAATACCGCCTACCTGAACCGATAAGATTTGCGGACAGGTTGGCAGGTGAAATAAAGAAGGAGTTGGTATAGATGGAACTGATTGATGCGGTCAAGGGTAGAAGAAGTGTAAGAAAGTTTAAGAAATTGTCAATTCCAAAAGAGGACATTGATAAGATTATGGAGTCCGCAATATGGGCACCGAGCGGTAGCAACCGTCAGCAGTGGCGTTTCATAATCGTCACTGACGATACACTGAAGAATAAACTGGCGAATGCGATAGAAGATGTGGTTAAAGAGATGGAAAAAGAACTGGGGGATGATAGTGAAATAATAAGTCGCCTTAAGAAATCTCTCCCTTATTACACCTTTTTCAGGGAAGCACCGGTTCTTATTGTTGCTATAGATGAGGAGGTGCCCTCAACCTCAAGTAGAGTTATGGAGATGAGAACCAACTACAAATGCCCGATAAGTATAGTGGGGCTTTCAAGCGTTGCCGCTGCCATACAGAATCTACTCCTCACTGCCCATTCACTCGGATACGGAACCTGCTGGATGACGGGACCACTTATCGCCAAGAAAGAGATGGAGCAGATTCTTGGGATTGAAGACCCACAACATCTTGTTGCCCTTATACCTCTTGGCATACCAGCTGAGAGTCCCCAACCGAAACAGAGAATTGAGGGGCGAGTGGAATACAGATAATAGAGATGTAAACCATTAAATATTGGCAATCAGGGTCATTTATATTAATCTTTATTGAATTTACAATACCAATATATGGGAGGAAAGTGATGATAAAACTGAAGGAATATATACCTGACCTTAAGGTTCTATCCGATGTTGAATACTACGATATTCGTCTTGAGAGGAGATTTATAACCACAGTTATCTATCACAACGATGAACCGCGTGAGATATCGGAGGTAGTTCAGAACGGTGGATGTGTCAGGGTATTATTTAATGGTGGGTGGGGTTTTTCATCCTTTACCAACCTTGACAACCTAACAGATAAGGTCTCTGAGGCAAAGTCCCTCGCAAGCAATGTATTCAACGGGAGAAGTAAGATACTATCGGATGATAAGAAAGATGTAAAAATAACGAGGTTGGGTGACAAGAATCCTGCAGACATCTCCCTCGCAGATAAAATCTCCCTTGTTAAAGAAGCAGGTAATAGATTGAGGGCAAACGACAATATAGATATCTCCAATGTAGGTTATTCCGATGTTTTAAGGCAGGTGGTTCTCATAAATAAGTTCGGCACGCTCATTGAGAGAGACGAAGTTCTCACCCGTGGATTCGTGAAGGGAATATCAATGAAAACAGGAGAACCTCTATCTTCATCAAGACAGGCAAACTGCTGGCGGGGCTTTGAGGTGTTTGAAGAACTTATGGATAAGATACCCGAGGTTGAAGAAGAGATTGATTACCTCTTGAAGGCGGAGAATGCCAAAGGTGGTTGCTATGATGTAATAATTGACCCACTTCTTTCAGGTGTTTTCGCTCATGAATCGTTTGGGCATACCAGCGAAGCTGACTTTATTTACAAAGATGATAGAATGAAAGAGATATTAAAACTCGGGCGAAAGCTTGGCTCAGATGCAATAAGCATCGTAGATGGACCAATAAATTCTGACATTGCAGGTGATATTCAATACGATGATGAGGGTGTTAAAGCGGAGGAAACTGTTCTTCTTGATAAGGGCGTATTGGTAAACCACCTCCATTCAAGGGAAACAGCGAAGATGATGGGTGAGAAACTCACCGGGAACGCGAGAGCCCTAAACTTTTACTACCCTCCGATAGTAAGAATGACCAATACCTATATAAAGCCGTCAAAAGCAAAACTTGATGAGCTTATCAAAGAGGTAAGTGATGGTCTCCTGATAAAAGGGTCTCAGGGTGGTATGGGAGGCGAAATGTTCACATTCTCAGCAGTTCTTGGTATCAAGATAGAAGATGGCAAACTAACCTCACCTGTGAAGAACCTCACACTTACCGGAAATCTATTTACCACACTCAGGAATATCAAAGCGGTCAGTGATGAGGTAAAAATGTTCTCATCCTGGCTTGGGTGCGGTAAGAACGAACAGGGTCCTCTCCCAGTAGGGTTAGGAGGTCCCTATGTTATGATTAAAGACGCTTTAATAGGAGGAAGATAATGATGGCTAAAGAAATGAAATACGACATATTTACACAGATAACAGAGGTAACACCTGTTGTATTTGAGAACGGTGAATTGAAACAGATAGAGAGAAGAGAGACATACAGCAGTGGTTGCAGAGTTATATTGAATGATAGGGTTGGATTCTCTTCAACAACCATTAAGGATGACAAGGAGCTTATTGAAAGGTCAAAGAGGTCTGCTGAGTATGGAAGGGAGATAATTATTGAACTCCCTGAGCCCGTGGAATACGAGAGTCCTGAGCTCTCTTTCAAGGCGACTGAAGATATAAAGACAGAGGATATGGTAGATATAGGTGTGGCGTCGGTGAATAAATTCCAAAATGCTTTCAAGAACCCAGATGTGAATATCAATGTTGAATTGCGCAAGAATCTGAGTAATATCCAATTCATGAATAGCGAAGGCATTGATACAACCTATAGAAAATGCACCACAACCATCACTTTTTTTATAACACGCTCAAAAGAGGGTGACCTGCTCTGGTTATATGATGGTGACGAAGCATTTCAAATTGAAGACCTTAAGATTGACCAAATGGTGGATAAGATAATTGACCACTACGAGAAGAGCCAGAATACAACCAGTATCAAGACCGGAACATACCCTGTAATCATGACCCCATACGCACTTCCACAATTCCTGGTTCCCTTTACTGTCTGTATAAACGGTGAAAACATTGAAAAAGGCATTTCAATACTGAAAGATAAGAAGGGAGAAAAAATCTTTGATAGTTCCATCACCATAATTGATGACCAGCTGGATAAAAGGGGAACAGCAACCAGACCCTTTGATGGCGAGGGGCTACCTTCAAGAAGGAACACGATAGTTGAGAACGGGATTCTAAAGTCATATATTCACACACTATCATCTGCACATAACACCAACGACCAACCGACATCTAATGCCAGCAGAAGTGGTTCTACCATGCCATCCCCCTCCCTCACCAACCTTCGTGTCGGACACGGCGAGAAGAGCAAGGATGAACTTATTGAAAGCATTGATAAAGGTATTCTAGTATATTTTCTCTCAGGTGTTGGGCAGTCCAACACACTGGCGGGTGAATTCCAGAACGGTTTATATCTTGGATATTTGATAGAAGATGGCAAGATAAAAGGTAGGTTGAAGAATGTGATGCTCTCTGGAAACCTCTTTGATGTTATGAAAAACATAGGTGGTATTTCAAAAGAGATTGAACTGGTATATGGCGATATGTATATGCCATATATCATGCTGAACAATGTCTCAGTAGCCGGAGGATAGACAAATGAAGGTGTTCAAGGTCTTTTTTATCACCCTAACCCTTCTAACATCTTCAATATCGCTCTCTCAGCAACTGGAAGGAGAAAACAACACCTATACAATAGAGGAACTTCGCAACATATTCCAGGAGTTCAATGAACAGGTCTCACTAACCTATTATAGAAATGATGCCTATGGTGAGGAAATAGATACCACCAGATTTACCGATGAGTATAACTATATTCTCACCGACAGAACACTCCTTAATTCGCTGTGGGAAGGTTATATGAAAGAAAGCGACCCTGAACTTAAGGAGAGCTACCTTCGTTTCTATAAAGAGTTATCAACGGATATTATATGGCAGAACCTGAGGGCGTATCTTGATGAGCTTTATAACCTTGAAGCATCTCTTGAGGTCTATCTGGATGATACAGTTATTGCCTACCGTGATGTTGGAACGGAGATATATCTATCTGATGACAGAAACTACAGAAGAGAACTCTATGAGGCGATAAGACCCGCTACATTGAAGTATATCAACCCACTATTAAGGACAATTGTTGATGAACAAAGAAAGTTGTGCAGAGAGTTAGGGTTTACCGACTATGACGACTACTGGCAGAATGTGCACAGTTTAAACTTTGATGAATTCTCGCACATCACTGAACAATTATTATTTGAAACCAATACTCTATTCAGAGAGATGTTGGAGGAAAGAGTTGGAGAAACACTCAAAGACCTAAAGATAGAATATATTAAACCATACGACAGGAGCCAGTTATTCCGCATCCGGGGTTATGATGAATTATTCACAAAGGAAAAAATGCTCCCCACAATGAAAAATTTTTTATTAGGTCTTGGCATCAACCTTGAAAACCAGAAGAATATTGACATTGATTTTTCAGACATCCCTGAGAAAGGAGCAAGGGCAAGCACATATATAATAAGAGTTCCAAGCGACATAAGGGTCCTTGGAAAGCCATCAGCAGGTATTGATGACTACGCCGCACTGTTTCACGAGATGGGTCACGCTCAACACTATGCCAATACGAAAGAGCCCAGATATGAGTTTCACCTTCTTGGTGATGGCGGGCTTTCAGAGTGTTATGCATTCCTCTTTGAGGAGATGTTGATGGACCCCCTATTCCTGACAGAGGAGATAGGTGTAAGTAATGCGATGGCAAAACAAATTGTAAGAAGAAACCTATTCTCATATCTATACTCCTTGAGATACTATATCTCACTGTTCAATTACGAAAGAGGTCTTCACCAGGGTGTGGAAGACCCTGTAGAATTATACAGAGAGCTGATGGAGACCAACCTCCTCCTGCCCAGAACCCGAGAAGATGCCGAACTCGGCTATCTATCTGCCAATGAGGACTTCTACTCTGTCTATTACCTTGAGGCATGGTTTGCATCCGTGATGCTCAGAAGATACCTAGAAGACAACTACGGCAGGAGATGGTATAAGAACAAAAAGGCGGGTGAATTCCTTATGGACCTCTGGGCGACGGGCGAGAGATATTCAACCAGAGAGTTAATACATAAATTAGGTTATAATGATTTTGAAGTTGAGCCGGTTATAAACTATATAGAACAGAGATACCAATTTTCTGCAGAATGAGTTAATACATATCCCACAGGAGATGAAATATGATGCTGTTCATAAAAATAGTGGTCTTTGTAACCCTTGCCTTCATTATAGGTTCTGTATCATCCGCAATCGTCGGTCTGTCAAGAAGGGGTTGTTTTCTTACTATTATCATCGGTCTTATCGGTGCCTTCATAGGCAACATTCTCTCAAGCGTCCTTGGCTTCCCCGACCTGCTCTATCTGCGGCTCAGTGATAAATTAGAGTTCCCGCTGATGTGGTCACTGATAGGCACTATATTATTTGTGTGGATAATATCTCTCGCCTTGAAGAGAAAATAGTTACTACTTATTCATACTTTATTCAAATAAAACAGGGCGATTCCAACTGCTACATTAACATTCAATGAGGGTGTTCTGCCGGTGATGGGTATTCTTACACTGAAATCGCTCAATTCATATAAAAGCCGGCTCACTCCCCTGCCCTCACTACCTGCTATAAGAATAAATGGTGACGGTATATCAACATCCCTGATATCATCACTTGCATCCTCCTCCAGACAGACCGCCCAGATACCTTCGTCCTTCATCTTCCTTAAAGCGCCAGCCAAGTTAGGCACCTGTGAGATAGGCAGATACTCAAGCGCACCCTCCGCTGATTTAGCGACCACAGTTGTAATTGGTGATTGCCTCGCCTTCCTGATTATTAACCCCGACGCACCTATTGCCTCCGATGTCCTGATTATTGCACCCAGATTCCTCGGGTCCTCTACCCCGTCAAGCATAACTATGGGGCTCTTGTCCCTCTTTGATATCTCCACTATCGTCTCAATATCTGTAAATCTGAACCGTTCCACCAGCAATGCAATACCCTGATGGGGGTAGGTCCCTGTCTGTTCCTCAATATACCTTCTGTCGGTATAATCTACCTGAATACCCATCCCCTCAGCTACTTTGATTATATTCTCAGTATTTCTATCTTTCTCCCCTCTGGATATAAGTAATTTATATGCCTTTCTACTGCCCGATTCAAGGACTGCTAACACCGAATTGACTCCGACCACCCAATCTCTTCGCCTCTCACCTCTCCTTGCCCTACTCATACCTCAGCTCTTTAGGCACCTCTCCAAGACGACCTATATCTCTAAGAAAGTTAACCGCCTCCTTGACCTTTGCTGTGTCTATTCCACCTAACCGCAGATAAGCGGCGAAGTTGTCCCCTGCTAATTTATTATTCCCCTTCACCTTGTATATCACAGCTATGTTGTAATAGGTCTCAGCCACCTTTGGATTAAGCGACTTCGCCTTATCATAACATTCCAATGCCTCCTCAAATTCTCCCTTCAGTTTCAGAGCAATACCGAGGTTATTCCACGCTTCATAGAAATCAGGATAGAGTTCAACCGCCTTTCTGAGAACTGGTTCTGCTTCACGAGGGTCTCTATTGGCAATATATGCCAGCCCGAGATTGTTCAGGGCGAACTTATGCTGGGGGTCTTTATCTACCGCCTTGGTCAGATATGCAATCGCTGATGCGTTATTTCCCAGATTATAGTAAGCAAAACCGAGATTTGCTAAACTATCTGCACTCAACTTCGTAGAATGGACACTCATATAAGTGTCTATCGCTTCCTGATACCTGCCAAGATTGATATAGCAAAACCCGAGCCATTCCTTAATAACCGCCGCACCAGGGTTAATATCAAGAGCAGCCTTGAAGTATCCAACTGCCTCCTCATAATTACCCTTCCCTACCAGTTCCTCACCTACCTTGAACTTCTCATAAGCCGCCTCACTTATGGTGTCGCTTAACAGACATAATGGCATTGCCAAAAGTAGCATAATTGTTATAAACATTATAAACTTCATCATCTCTCACCCTCCATACTCTTCAACATTACCACGCTTATTGAGGCGATGGATTCACATCCACCATCTATCCCCTCAAATGTCTTACCCTTTATATTAATGTTATCTCTTTCTGTTCGCAATTTACTGCTAATAGTATCTATCATCACACCCTTAAAGTTTGATATCTTCGGTTCATTAGCAATAATCGTTATGTCTGCATTCACAATCTCATAACCGTTTTTTAGAACCAAATCATAAGCACTCTTTAGCAGTGAAAGAGAAGAGATACCCTTATAGGCATCATCATCCGAAGGGTATAATTCACCAATGTCCGGCAGTCCTGAAGCACCCAGAAGGGCATCAATCAAACTATGGATTACCACATCGCCATCGCTATGACCTAGCAAACCCTTTGAATGCTCTATCTTCACCCCCCCGAGAATTAGAACCCTGCCAGAAACCAGAGCATGAGAATCAAATCCAACGCCTACTCTATATCTACATTCACTCACCACAAAATTATAAATCAAAATAGATAGTATTTCATTTATAAATTGAACAAAATCTATTACATAAAAAATCCTATGATGGTCGTCTCGTAGTGTAATTCTCCTTTATCCTAATAAATTCACGACAAAGATAAATAGAAGTGTTATATTTTTCTACCTAATATTATGGCTTTCTTCTTTTATTAGCATATTACCTAACAAACCCAACTAAGAGTATCCCGCTTTTTATGGGTTGAATAATAAGGAAACGACAATTACACTTAATAATAATAGGACCATTTATGATTTATTTCTCAGGTAGAATTCTGCGAGAGCAATATCTTCCTGATGCGTTATCTTGATATTTCTACTATCACCCTCCACTATGGCTATCTCAACCTCATCTTGTTTGATGACGCCACTCTTGATTGCATACTCTACCAGCATTGATTCGTCGGTTGCTAAAAATTTCTTTTCCCTCGCCAGTTCAAATGTTCTCTTCAGTATATCGGTTCTAAATGCCTGTGGTGTCTGGGAAAGATATACTCTGTCTCTGTCAATTGTGTTTATAATCCTACCCCCCTCAGCAAGTTTTACAGTGTCCGAGACGGGACAACAGACCACCGCCCCACCCTTACCAACTGCCAGATTAATACACCTGTCAACCACATCCTCACTTACCAGGGGTCTAACTCCATCGTGGACGATGACATAATCTTCTATCGCCACCGATAGAGCATTATAGACCGACTCCTGCCTGGTCTCACCTCCAGGTAGGATTTGAATGTCCTTTCTGTGAAAATGCTCTGGAACCATTGTTTTCGCAATAGTATCTATGTCTTCCTCGGGGACGACTATAATCTTCTGTGCTATAGACCTGTGATTGAACACTTTTCTAGCGCTCATTACCACAATGGGAATTCCAGATATCTTTTGAAATTGTTTTTTAGCGCCGAACCTTTCACCTCGCCCACCTGCGACTACAACAGCAGTAAACATCTCTTTCATACTATTTCAATCTGTTGTATTACTCAACCTCGTCCCTGGGCTTAGTGAATATCATCCTTCCTGCGGTTGTCTGCAACACACTCGTTACCACCACATCTATCTCACTGCCAATGTGTTTTCTACCATTCTCAACAACTACCAGCGTTCCATCGTCAAGATAACCCACACCCTGGTCATACTCCTTCCCCTCTTTCAGGACATAGATATGCATGACCTCACCGGGAAGAACCACCGGTTTAATTGCGTTGGCGAGTTCGTTGATATTGAGAACCTTCAACCCCTGCAACTCTGCAACCCTGTTGAGATTGAAGTCATTTGTTATTAGAGAGGCACCCAGCTTATCAGTCAACTTAATAAGTTTGGCATCAACCTCCCTAACATCAGGGAAATCTTCACTCACTATCTTGATATTATCCCCTATCTTCTTCTGCATAGTTTTAAGTATTTCAAGCCCTCTCCTTCCACGATTCCTCTTTATGGAGTCGTGTGAATCTGCTATCATTTGTAATTCCTTAAGAACAAACTCGGGGATAACAAGAATACCGTCTATAAATCCTGCATCATAAATATCAGCAATTCTTCCATCTATTATTACAGAGGTATCTAAAACCTTGTAACTTACATCAACCCTTTCTCTCACCTTCATACGGGACAGAAATGGTATTTCATCCATCTTTCTCACCGCTATCACTATACCAAGATAGGCGAATATTAACACGAGCATAATGTGTATATACCACGAAATCTTCACAATTGAGAGGACTGCAGGTGCAACAAGATTAGCCACAATCAGACCCACAATGAGACCTACAACACCTGCCACCAGCGTTTGACCCGAATATCTCTGAAGACCTGCCTCAATAAGCAGGATAAGTAACCCAATGACTGCACCAACGAACATCCCTATTAATGGTGCATATGGTGAGCGAGATAGATACGATGAAGCGTTATAACCGACCAACACCGCAGAGATAACCAGTAAAATTCTAAAGACCTTAAAGAACATAATATCAATCCTTTAACTAACCATCCCATTAATTCATATTATCACCAATAAATGCTATGTCAAACTATTCAATTACTATTACTATGCTAATCTACTATATCCTTTGCCTCCTGCCACAGTTTCTCCATATCCTCAAGTGTTGCATCATTTGGCTTTATTCCCCTATCTTCAAGTGTGTGCCATATATAAGTAAACCGTCTAATAGCCCTGTCAACCGTCTTGTTTAACGCCTCCTCAGGGTCAATATTCAATTTGCGAGATAGATTAGCAATAACAAATAACAGGTCACCTACCTCCCACTCCCTCTTCTCTCTATCTTCCTTACTTACCGCCTCCTTAAGCTCATCTATCTCCTCCATAATCTTATCCATCACATCCTCTGCCCTCTTCCAGTCAAAGCCAAACCCCGCCATCCTCTCACCCGCTCTCCTTGCTCTCAACAGTGCAGGCATAAATTTGGGTAAACTTGAAAGTGGCGCCTCGTCTTCTCTCTCCCTCTGTTTGTTCTCCTCCCATATCACCTCCACATCCTCAGGCGATTCGGCACTTTTATCACTAAAAATATGCGGATGCCTCTTTATCAATTTCTCCGTCAACCTAACAACCACACTCTCAATATCAAATTCACCCTCATCTTTCGCAATCTGCGAGTGAAATACCACCTGAAGAAGTATATCTCCCAACTCATCTCTCATTCCATCCGTATCCTTTGAATCCACAGCATCAATGAACTCATACACCTCTTCTATCAGGTATTTCTTCAAACTCTCGTGGGTCTGTTCTCTATCCCATGGACATCCATCAGATGCTCTTAACCTTGTCATAACTTCAACGAGTTTTTCAAACTCCTCGCCTAACCTACTCATAAATAATCACTTCTCTTTTACAAGGTGAATCTAAAAAGGAGTGAAGCTCTACAGCCCTCTATATCATTCCCCTCTTGATTCTTTACATTACTGTATCTCAACAAGTCAAATCTGAATGCAGTATCAAATCGCCAGAAGAGCGGTTCTGCATTGAAACCAAATGAAAGTGTATAACCCCTCTGGACAATATCTCCCGATGGAAACTTCATACCCTTCGCATAGTCATTCCACGCCTCTGGTAGGTCATCCACATAGGCGCTGAACTCACCCTTTCTCTCATAGTTAAAACCACTGAATGCTAAAATACCTGGATAGAGCATCTTTGAGAACTCAAGAAATATGTTGTCAGAATCGCTCTCCTGGTAATAGCCGGGCACTATCCCTCTATACAGGTAATAATGCTCACTTGAAAAGTGCATATATGTCCCTGGATTCACCCTTGAGTATTCCACCCTCAAGTTGCTCGACGATAGCCCCAATGGATTAGCATACTGAACGCCGAGAATCATTCCAACCTTATGTGGGGACTTCAATAGTTTCTTCCACTGCTCCTTATAATAGTCATCAATCATCAATGCTGTATATATCCTTGTATTCGGTATAATTCGCACCTCCCCGCCTAACTCAAGTAATATATTATCCGGGTCTCCCTCAGCCCACTGGACAAAATAGTAGGGTAGAAGGGGGTTAATATAGTAGAGACATGGACCCTTACCAGTATAATAGACCACCTCCGCCACCGATATGTCAAGCCACTTCCAGAAACCAAGGTCCAGACGGTGCCCTGACACATAGGTAGAGGTGGTGGGATTAAGAAGTGCAGTGAAGAACTCCATTCGCACCCCCTTCCACAGAGCATTCGCCTTGAATACATCATAAGTGGGAGCAGATGATGAGAAGAGCATATTTGAGCGATAGCCAGGACCCCAGCTTAGTTCATCCCTGCCGACCAGGACATGGAAAATATTCAATTCCATATTTATGTAGCCCTTTTCTGCAGGTGCTACCGTCCTCCATACTCGCTTCCTCAATACATAATCAGACGAGGTGTATCGGGGCATCCACCTATCACCGAAATACTGTCTGATTTTCCATCTTCCGGCAATAGTCGCCCTTGAGGTTATGTCAATGCTCCCCTCAAGCATGGTCTCAATTGAAGCATTCTTTCTGCTCACATCGGTCTTCCACTTATCACCGATTGGTAGGAACTGGGCACCCGACCTGAAATATAGAAACTCATTACTCTCTTCGCGAAATGCCATATTTGAGGGTCTTCCGGACCTGCGGTGTTCTTTAATACTATCGGGCACCTCATACCAGTCGGGCATATAGTGGTCAATCAACCTCGCAAGGTAGTATGAGTCCTGTGCATCTGGCTTCATACCTCCTTCTATACTCTCAAGCGCCTCACTGATATATATCTCCAGCTCCCTGGCGGGAATTGGCTTGGCGTGGAAGAAGCCGCTGATAAAGCCACGGGAGGAGAGGCGGTCCAGTGCCTCATAAGCCCAGGACTGACGCCAGGGGTCCACCCAGTCCTCTACGGTTATATTCTCCATACTGACTGGCTGACTATCTGTAAAGGCAACAGTAGAGATTAACAACGATATAAGCAGGATATAAGTGCAAATAAATCTCATAATACCACCCTTCTGTTACAAAGTATTAATACATTAT
>QMNJ01000023.1 GCA_003647715.1 Candidatus Coatesiibacteriota bacterium | reverse complement strand
ATGCCCTTAACCGCCTGCTTTAATACATCATCCGCAAGGCGAAAAGCATCAACAAAATTTGTCTCTTCATCAACTATAGCGAATAACCTCTCATTGGGAATAACTATTATGGTATCAACCATTGCGCTCAAATCCTGTATTCCCTGTTCTGCCTGTATATGCCTTCTCTTTCCCTCAAAACTGAATGGTCTGGTAACAACAGCAACACACAGAGCACCTATCTCCTGAACTATCTCAGCAATAACAGGACAGGCACCTGTCCCAGTTCCACCTCCCATACCTGCAGTTATGAACACCATATCTGCTCCATCCAGCGCCTTCTTCAATGCCTGTCTATCTTCCTCTGCCGCTAATCTCCCTATCTCTGGATTGGCACCGGAGCCAAGACCCCTGGTGATGTTTGAGCCAATCTGCATCTTCTGAAGCGCCCTTGACATCCTAAGCGCCTGTGCATCCGTGTTTACCGCAATGAACTCAACCCCTTTAATCTTGGACTCAATCATATGATTAACAGCGTTACAACCTCCGCCACCAACACCTATCACCTTTATCACCGCCGGGGTTGTATATTCCTCTTCAAACCTCAATGGTGGTGAAACATCCATACCATCTATCATATTATAACCTCCTGCTTAAAAAGATCTTCGTCTCCATTCATTAATCTCCCAAACTAAAAAGTCCCTTAAACCATTCACCTACACCTCTAAAGAAGCCCCTGTATCTACCCATCTCCAATATTGAATCTGATTCCATCCTGTGCCTCATTACATAACTAGCAATTGCAATAGATGCATGATAAGATGGGTCATCATCAAACCCGCTTATCCACTCTATTCCCTCCAAGGTGCCTATCTTTGTATTCAAGTTGAATACATCCTCTGCCAGCTCCACCGCTCCATTGATATTAGCACCGCCACCGGTTAGAACTACACCCCCCGCGAGGTAACCACCAAAACCATTCTTGTTCATATTTACCAGAATCATCCTGTATATCTCCTCCATTCGCGCCTCAAGAATGTCAAAGACCCTTTCGGTAGATACCTTCCTTTCTGACCTTCCACCCACCCCCATTACCTCTATCTCCTTCTCCTCCAGAACCGACTTATGAACACATCCATAAGATAGTTTCAACTCCTCTGCCTCTTCCGGTGCAATCCTCAAACCTATAGAAAGGTCTCTGGTAAGATGCTCGGCGCCAAGAGGAACGGTGAACATATTGGCAATCTTATTATCAATGTATATTACTGCAGTGGTCTCAAAACCACCGATGTCTATTAGCACTGAGCCCATATCCTTCTCGCCTGGTTTAATCAGAAGGTCGGACAATGCCACCGGTATGGGAACCAATCTGGCATAACTATACCCTTCCTTCTCCACCGCCCTCTTTATATTGACTGCGAAACTCCTCTTACAGGTAACGATATAGATTACCACCTCAAGACGCTTTCCACCCATACCAAGCGGATTCCTGACTCCGCTCTGTCCATCAATTATGAACTCCTGTGCCAGTATGTCAACCACCACATTCTCCTCAGGAAGATTAAATGTCTTTGCTGCCTCTATCACCCTTTTGATATCACCCTGGGTTACACCCCTACTTGAGCGTGGAAGTGTAATCATTCCAAGGTTATCTACTCCATCAAGATGCGAGCCATTTACACCAATATAAACATCCTCCGCCCTTATTCCAGACATCTGCTCGGTAGAATTCACAGCCACACTAATAGAACGAGATACCTCCTCTAAACTTGATATATTGCCCTCCTTTAGACCATAGGCAGGTGACACACCCACACCTATCACTCTGAGACCACCATCACCCTGCTCACACAATATTGCGCATATCTTTGATGTTCCAATATCTAGTGCAAATATAGGTTCTCTATATCCCATAATCTACCTCTCCCCTTCCTCTCTATGAACTATTATCCTGTCCTTAAAACGAATATCAATCCTATCCACTCCCATATCAACCATCCAGGGGTATATGTATGCCAGGCGAAAAAAATCCTTTACCTCCAATTCATCACAAACCAGGATATCTACATCATCAAAGGTATGCACAATAGAGGATGTCAGGTCAACATATTCAATTCTATTTACTACTCCATATGACAACCCACTTGCTCTTCTTAAAAAATCTCCCACCACAAAATTCTTGAATCTCTTATCCTTTGAACTGAACATACTTTCATCATATTTCACAAGTGGAAGATATGACCAATCTACAATCAAATCCTCAGGCAATATCACGCCCTCGCTATCTACCTGATAAGCATGCCCATCAACTAAGACAACACCAACAGGTATTCTTGCAACAACTGTTATCTTCACCCTCCCTCTTAAGTCAGCAGATACGGTAGCAGTGCTAAAGTATCGGCTCTCAATCAGTTTATTTTCCGCCCGTTTAAGAAGACCCGAGCTTATCTCCATACCCCTCTCAAAGCCGGCTATTCTCACAACTTTATCCTCTATCCCTTTAACATTACTTTTGACTTCAATCTTCTTTATCTCTGTCACACCCGTATATGCGATTATCTTTGCTGCAACCAGAGACATACATATCAGAACTGAGAATATTAAAACCAGAACCTTCACTCTACCACCTCTTCTCTTCACTCCCGCAGAAGAGAATGACTCCTTATCAGGTGCTTTTATCCTTCTCTCTACAGTTAGTAAAACCTTCATAATTCACCTGCTATGCATATCTCGGGTTCAAGAAAGATATCAAACTTGTGCCATACCTCGTCCTGAATCCTCCTAATTAGTTCTAAAACATCCTTAGCACTGGCTCGTCCCAGATTTACTATGAAGTTCGCATGCTTCTTGGAGACCATAGCATCCCCCACACGACTTCCCTTCAACCCCACTTCCTCAATAAGCTTCCCCGCTGGTGTCTCCTTTGACGGATTCTTGAATATGGAACCAGCGTTTGGATAATCAAGAGGATGACGCTGGCGCCTTATCTCCATATATTCATCTATCTCTCTCACTAATCTCTCAGGGTCTTCTCTCTCAAATCTAAACGATGCACCTACAACAATCCCGCACTTTGATACATCAGACCTGCGATATCCAAAGTTTATATCACACCTCTCTATTAACCTGACCTCTCCAGATGGGTCAACTACCTCAACATTTACGAGCCACTCACTGATATCAGAGCCGAATGCGCCTGCATTCATATGAACAGCACCCCCAACAGTCCCCGGAATACCATAAGCCCACTGGAGACACTTAAATCCCCTACTAGATAGCATCTTCACCTTCGCAGTCAGTAAATCACCACCACAAAGATAGCAATAATCCTCTTCAAATCTGTCTGCACACTTGAACTCATATACCTTGACTACTACATCACTAATACCTTTATCACCAACCAGGATATTTGTCCCTGCACCTATTATAAATGGCTCAATGCCACTATCATTCAATCTCCTAACCAACATCCTCAAAGAATCAACTGTGTGGGGCGTAACCAGATACTCAGCAGGTCCACCTATGTGGAATGAGGTATGGTAAGCCATCGGTTCTTTCTTGAGAATCTCAATGTCCCCAAGTCCATCAAATATCTTCTGGTCTATCACAACTCCTCCTTCAGCCATTGTAAGGTCTTCCTCGCCGTCTTCCATATATCCCCCGCACCAAGAAATACAATCATATCTCCCTTATCAACAAAGGAGGTGATGAAGGCGGGGATATCTGCCTTATTCTGTATATATTCTGCTCTTTTGTGTCCAAACTCCCTCGCCTTCATCACTATCTCCTCAGCCCTGACACCAGGTATGGGCTCCTCCCTCGCCGGGTATATATCTGTAATCACCACAAAATATGCGTTAAAAAACGATTTGGCAAATTCATCCATAAAATACCGGGTCCTTGAATACAGATGCGGTTGAAAAACCGCAAATATCCTCCTGTTATATGTCCTTGACAGCGTGTCAAGGGTTGCTTTTATCTCAGTCGGATGGTGGGCATAGTCGTGCATTACCATCACTTCACCAACCTCCCCCAGAACCTCAAATCTCATCTCCACACCCTCAAATTCCGCCAGTGCGTCGCCTATAACATCAACTGGTATCCCGAGCTCAAAGCCCATGCCTATAGCTGAGAGAGCATTCAATACCATATGCTCACCCGGCATGTTCACCTTCATTCTCCCCATATTTTCACCGCTGATATACAGGTCAAATAGAGAACTATCTTCATGCAGTTCAATGTTCCTCGCTACTAAGTCATGCTCAGACGCGAATCCATAGGTTTTGTATCTCCTTCTGATGGTCGGGAATATATCCACCAGGTTTCTGTCATCACCATAAAGAAAAGCACATCCATAGAAAGGAACCTTGTTGATGAATTGAGCAAATGTCTCCTTCAGGTCGTCAATACCAGTGTAATTATCAATGTGCTCTAAATCTATATTGGTAACCACAACATAGACCGGTGAATAGAGAAGAAATGTTCTGTCGCTCTCATCTGCCTCAACCACGAAGTAATCGCCCTTACCTAAATAAGCACCTCTGCCCAACATCTTCAATCTTCCACCTATTACCATGGTGGGGTTAAGACCACCTGCCTCTAAAACCGATGCAACCATAGATGTTGTCGTGGTCTTCCCGTGTGTCCCAGCCACTGCTATACCAACCTTCATCCTCATCAACTCAGCAAGCATCTCAGCCCGGGGGATTGTAGGGATGTTCTCGCGCTTCGCAAAAACAAGCTCGGGATTATCCTCGGCAATAGCCGTTGAGTAAACGACCACCTGTGCATCTCCTACATTATGTTCCTTATGCCCTATCTCTATTGGAATACCTAAAGACCTCAAATTTGTGATTGTTCCACTCTCTTGAATATCAGAGCCAGTAATTTCAAAGCCAAGATTCTTGAGTATCTCAGCAATACCACTCATCCCTGAACCACCTATACCTACCATATGTATTCTTCTTATTCTTCCAAACACTCTATTTCACTCCCATCTCCTCTAATATTATTCCTGCTGCCACATCAGACGCATCGTGTTTTGCCAGCCCCTTTGAGTTCTCTGCCATCTTCCTCATTCTATCCTTATCATTGGTCAGAGCATCAACTGTTCTCATAAATACCTCTGCATTCAAATCATTCTCATCAATAACAACAGCCGAACCTTTCTTCTCAAGATACTCGGCATTTGCCCTCTGATGGTCACCAGTAGCAAACGGGTAGGGTATCAATACTAAAGGCAAGTTGGCGAGCAATGCCTCAAAGATACCGCCACCCGACCTGCCAATATATAAATCACCCGCTCCATATACCGCTCCCATATCATCAAAAAAATCCCTGCATATCCCTTCAATCCCCTTCTCCCTGAAGATGCTACTTACATATTCATAATCTTTAATACCCGTCTGAATGACAAAACTATAATCCTTACCCCAGCCGGTGTTGAAGGCATCAATTAGAGTCCTGTTAATAGTCGCAGCACCCTGACTTCCACCAATAACCACCAGAACCGGTCTTCCACCTTTTAGACCAAGCTTTTTAAGCGCTTTACTCTTCGCCTTTGGTTTGACATCATCCCTAATGAGATTCCCAACCACATGAATTGAATTCGCCCTCAGTTTTGTTCCCTCAAATGTCACGAAAGTATGTAGTGATAGAGGGGCAAGCATTTTATTAGTAAGACCTGGAATAAGGTTCTGCTCAAATAACACAAAGGGGACAGATGACAGATAGCAACTTATTAAGAATGGTCCACTTGTATATGCACCCATCCCAACTGCAATATCTGGCTTTAACTTATGTATCACCGCAAGCGATTCCTTCACTGCAATGATATTCTTCACCGACGAATTCACAGTTCTGATTGAGAGATTGCGAAATAAAGGTGTAGATGATATGCGTGTGTATTCAAAACCATATTCGTCAAGCCATCTATCCTCGCCTCTTGGAGTGCCTAAAATGAAATGTGAGTCCACCCCCCGCCTCTTCAATGCCTGGGCAAGAGCAATGCCTGGAAACAGATGCCCTCCTGTCCCACCAGCCGCAATCGCTACTACCTTATTTTCTCTATGCGGACTCATAACTCCACCCCATTATAATCAAAAGCTCCAACCTCTCCTAATACATCATCTGCATATCTATCACCAATTCTTGCTATACTGGCAAGTATTCCCATCCCAGAGAGTGCAACAACCAGACCTGTCCCGCTATAACTTATAAAAGGAAGTGGTACTCCCACAACCGGCAATAGACCTGTTGCCATTCCAAGATTGACTATAGCAGGGATAGCGATAATAGAGACCATTCCGGTTCCAACAATAGCAGAAACTATTGAACCAGACCTTATCGCCGCCTTCATCCCCGCCCCAATAAGCACCACAAAGCCCAGAAGTACTACGGTGCAACCCCATAAACCTAATTCCTCAGCGATGACGGGGTAAACAAAATCAGTATGAGGCGCTGGAAGATAGAAGAATTTCTGCATTCCATGGCAGAGACCCTTACCAAAGAATCCGCCTGAACCAATGGAAATCAATGCCTGAACCGACTGATAACCAGTACCACTTCTATTTCCCCACGGGTCAACAAACGAGGTGATTCTCTCCACTCTATACCTCTCAACAAAGGTGAATATAAGACCAGTAATCCCGATAATAAACGCTATCAGTAGCAACCGCTTTATGCTGAATCCACCAACGAACATCACAACCATAGTGACCACAGCAACCACAAAAGCCATACTCAAATCCGGTTCAAATGCTATCAGTAGAAACAGCACGCTGAGAACACCAAGAGCAATCCACTCTGCCTTAGAAGCACTCTGGCTATTACTCCTATTCTTCTTTCTGATATATGATATGAACAAAGGCACGGTAACCAGAGTTATGAGAGATGGCTGGATATATAATCCATTGCCTAGGGGGAGCCAACGATTAACACCACACCTTCCAGTTCCAAATCCGAAGAGTGCAACAAGCATTACAATATTTATCCCAAAAAGCACTGGGGATAATTCAATTATCACATTATAGTTTAGCCGCCAGAGGGTAAGAAAACCTGCAATGCCAATACCCAGAGCCATTACCTGCCTTCTGAAGAAATATCCCACATCTCCATTGTGTTGCAAATAGGCAATAGGACCTGAAGCACTATATACAGCATATATACCAATTAACAACAATAACATTGTAGAACCAACTATTAATGTCTCATACCTATTCACTTAACTACCCCCATAAGACCTATTCAATAACCTCACCGCTCTCTTAAACCTTTCACCTCTATCCTCAAAGTCAGTGAACATATCAAATGAAGCGCAACCGGGGGATAAAAGCACCACACCGCTCCCTTGTGACTCTTCAAATGCCTTCTCTACCGCCTCTTCCATACTCTCTGAAAAAACCAATTTAGTGGTGCTGTTAAATGCCTTTGCCATCTTCTCTCTCGCCTCTCCCAAAAGCACCATCACCCTCACCTTCTCTGACACCAGCCCACGAAGATGACTGAAATCAACACCTTTATCTATACCACCGGCAATGAGGACAATATCACCCTCAAACGACCTCAAAGCCATCTCCATACTCGCAGGATTTGTTGCTTTAGAATCGTTGTAGAAACTGATATTGTTTATACTACAGACATACTCCATACGGTGTGGAAGACCTCTAAATGTCTTAATACCCTCAGCAATCTTTTCAACATCAGCACCAGCTATGAAACAGGCAAGAGCCGATGCAAGACAATTCTCCAGATTATGTGGACCCTTTAGTGAAATCTCTTCTGTATCAATGATCTCAACAGGTTTTGAGTAAATGCTAACTTTAATAAACCCGTCATCTACCCATGCACCGTCGCCTTCAAGTAATCCTCTCGTAAACGGCAAGACCTGTGATTTAACCCTCCCCTTTCTGTCCCACACAATCGCATCATCCATATTCAAAATAGCATATTCATCACGCATCTGGTTATCAAATAACCTGAACTTAAGGTCTATGTAATTCTCCATTTCTTTATGTCTTATAAGATGGTCCGGTGTAATGTTTAGAAGAATGCCGATGCGGGGTTTGAAACGCTCAATTGCCTCTAATTGGAAGGTTGACACCTCAACCACTGCGAATTGAGCTTCCTCATCCGCATGTGCTGATAGGGGGTCACCAATATTGCCCGCTGTGAACGCTTTGAAGCCCGCTACATTCAGAATATGACCGATTAAGCTCACTGTGGTTGACTTACCATTGGTGCCGGTTACAGCAATCACCTCATCTGTCTTCAGGTTATTGTATGCTAGTTCAAGCTCATCTATAACCATTATTCCCCTCTTTAGCGCTTCACTCACCAGATTGTCGGTCATTTCTACCCCAGGACTCTTGACTACCATGTCCACACCATCAAGCATTTCTTCACTGTATCCACCGCCTACTACCTTAACACCTCTCTCTCTTAACCAGTCAGCACCCTCAAGCATTCCTTCCTCTTTTACATCTACGCCCACAACATCAGCCCCCTCCTTCATCAATAGTTCAATTGCGGACATGCCTGCTCTTGCCATACCTATAACAATCACTCTTTTACCCTTAAAATCCATTCCTTGAAATCCTACCTTATCTTCAGGGTGCTCAAACTCAATATGGCGAATATTGCTGCCACTATCCAGAACCTCACAATCACCTTTGGTTCAGGAATGCCCTTCAGCTCAAAGTGGTGGTGAATTGGTGACATCTTGAATAGGCGCCTTCCTCCACTCAACTTGAAATACACAACCTGAAGCATAACCGATAATGCCTCAATGACAAAAACCCCACCTACAATCACCAGCAATAGTTCCTGTTTTATCAAAACCGCAGTGGTCCCTATTGCAGTTCCAAGTGACAGTGAACCAGTATCACCCATAAATACCTCAGCAGGATATGTATTGAACCAGAGAAAACCTATTGAAGCACCGAGTATGGCGCCCATAAAAACTGTAAGTTCCCCTGTTCCCTTCACAAATAGAATCTGCAGATATGTAGCAAACTTTATGTTTCCCACCACATAAGCCATACCCCCATAGGCGATTGACGCAAACACAATTATACCGATAGCCAGACCGTCCAACCCATCTGTCAGATTCACAGCATTAGCAGAGCCGACTATTACAAGAGAAACAAAGAGTATATATAGAATACCTAAATTTATAACAATTTCCTTGAAGAATGGAACAGTTACTACGGTTGAAAAGCCATCAGAGAATGGATAGAAATAGAGTATAAAACCGACAGTAAGACCTATGAGCATCTCAATGGGAAACTTATACCGCACCCCAAGACCCGCAGGTTTCTTCACAATCAACTTGAGGTAGTCATCCACGAAACCAATAAATCCCATAACTGTAGTAGTTGCCAGAGCAAAAAGTATATACCTATTTGTTAAGTCAGCCCAGAGAAGGACACTCACCACAATAGAAAAAAGAATAAACACACCACCCATAGAAGGCGTTCCTATCTTGTTAATGTGTCTTTCAGGAACATCCTCTCTTATAGCTCCATTTCCCTGAATTCTCTTAAGAAGGCGTATAAAATAGGGACCTAAAAGGAAGCAGATAAGAAATGCAGTAATTGTTGCATAAGCAGTTCTGAATGTTATATATCTGAACAGGTTGAGAATGAACCAGTGCTCCTTCAAAGGATATAAAAAATGGTATAACATCACTACCTCTCTTCCCGATTGAAATCTGAAAGGATTTCTCTAAACACCTCGTCAAGAGCAATGACCCGAGACGCCTTGAACAATATGCTGTCTCCCTTTTTAAGCACTTTTAGTAAGTCATCTTTTAAACAACCCTTATCAACATTCACAATCCAGTCATCTTTTGATGAGACCCTACCCGCCGATTCAGATATAAACCTTCCGAGTTCACCTGTGGTGAACAGAAGGTCAACCATGCCTGCATTATGTAATTCTGCAATGTATTCCCCCATTCTGATATGCTCCTCCTCACCAAATTCACCAAGTTCCAGCATATCACCCAGAACCAGAATATGCCTTTCATACGGTTGACGCACAAACCACGATATTGAAGAGCGCATAGATAGCGGATTGGCATTATAAGCATCATTCACCAGTATGATGCCACCTACCTGTTCAATCTCCATCCTTGAGTCAACTGCTTTTACCGATGAAACCGCCTCTACCATATCTGAAATTTTAATATTATAGGCACACCCACAGGCAATTGCACCCAGGGCATTATAAAGGTTATGTCTTCCAGGGAGATGTAGATAGAAATCAACGCCTTCAATCCTAAATCTCACTCCCTCAACTCCCACCTCCTCCAAATCATCCGGCATAATATCCGCATCTTTATCAATTCCGTAGGTTATCTTTCTAGCGAATGTAGAAAACTGACAGGTATAGGGGTCATCGGCATTAAGTATGGCGTATCCATCCCTTGGGAGACGGAGAAACAACTGCTCTTTTTCTCTGGCTATTCTCTCCACACTGCCGAAGTAGCCGATGTGCCCTGGACCAATATTAGTGACGATGGCAGTGGTAGGCATGACAATATCGGATATAACCTTCATCTCACCCACCTGATTTATTCCCACCTCCATAACCAGCATAGTGGAGTAGGGGGGAGTTGACAGAAGTGTCAATGGAACACCATATTCATTATTTATATTCCCAACATTTTTATGAACCCTAAATTTCACTGACAACACCTCAGCTGCAATCTCCTTTGTAGTCGTCTTCCCGGCAGTTCCAGTGATAGCAACCACAGGGCAATCAATCCCCCTTCTAAAGAACCTCGCCAGTTTTTGTAGCGCCTTCAGGGTATCATCTACCAGTATCACACTCACATCATCTCTCACCGTGCCTACTGGTTTTGATATGACAACGCCTTTAGCACCCTTCTCAATCGCATTATTCACAAAATCATGACCATCAAAATTCTTACCCTCTATAGCGAAGAAGACCTCACCATGTTCAATAGTTCTGGAGTCAATGCTTACCCCTCTGAAGTATGCCCTCTCAGACCCCGATAACAAGACACCACCAATAGTATTAATAATCTCTAATGCCTCTATCTTCTCAAGCACTTTCATTTGATTCATCTAACTCCCTCTCTTTTAGCAAGGCAATATCCCCCAACCTCAAAATAATCACACCCCCCTCATCAACCTTCTGCTCAACTACAGTATCACCATCCCCCAAAATCTTATATTCATAACCCTCCCTCACAAGATAAGAGAGCGCATAACCAGAAGGTAATCCCACCATATATGGCATTCCATCACCCCCGAGTATCAACTCTATAACGCCCGACATCTTATCATCAACTCCCTGAAATTGCTTCTTTACCCTGTCTCCTCTATTGGTAAACACTGGATACAAACCGTTTTCAAGAGCTATCCTGTATGCATCAGCAAGCTTCAAGTCAACGAAATTTGGTATATCTCCCCTCTTGGAAACTAAAACCTCTGGATATGAATAGAGATACTTATACATTGGCGGAAGATTGTAGAGAAGGATTATATTGGTAATAATCTCCTTTATGGCAGGTGCAGCCACCCTGCTTCCAAAGAATGGATACTCTGGCTCATCAAAGAGGACAAATACCAGATATGCTGGGTCATCAGAGGGGAAGAATGCAACCATCTGGGAAAAATACTTCTCGCCCTCGCCGTCTCTTGACATCTTCTCTGCTGTTCCGGTCTTACCTGCAACTCTGTAGCCAGAGATAAATGCCTCTTTCGCGAATCCCTCACTTACGACCCTATCCATCGCCGCCTTTATATAATTACAGGTTGTCTCGGACAGAACTCTCCTCTCTTCAATCACTGGTTCATAAACCACCTTCTCACCATCTTTTATATATCTTATCAATCTGGGTGTCTTCCACACTCCTCCATTGGCAATACAGGCATAGGCACTAACAACCTGAATTGCAGTAACCCCAATGCCCTGCCCAAAAGATACATACATCTTTCCATATCTATTATTTATCCAATCTCTATTTAGTATTCCACTTGCCTCCCCAGGAAGACCAATACCAACTCTTCTACCGAAATTAAGATTCTCTAAATACTCATATATTCGTTCGCCATCCAAACTCGCTGATAGCTTTGAAATACCGATATTACTTGACCACACAAGAATCTCTGGAAGCGTTAGTATATCTTTATGCTCCATAAAATCGTTAATCTCACCCCAAGGGGTAATGATTGGCTTTGAACAATCAACTGCTACCATTGGGTTCACACGCATATCGTTTATGGCTAGAGCCATTATTACGGGTTTCATAACTGAGCCGGGCTCAAAAACCATTGAGACAGCCCTGTTCATCCACTCTCTTTGTGAGTATTTATTATACTCGTTCGGGTCATACATTGGATATGATACAAGCGACAGAATTTCATTCTCTTTAAGGTCAAGGACTATTGCTACTGCCCCTCTTGCCTTATTCTTCTCAGCTAAAGTTGCAATGATGTTTTCACAGACCCTCTGGAGGCGAACATCAATAGTTAAATAGAGGTCACACCCATTCTGCGGACTGACTCCTCCTGATGATAGTGCCCATAGAACCCTTCCTATCCCATCTCTATGAGACACTCTTAAACCTGGAAAACCCCTTAAATATTTACTAAAATAACTCTCTACACCGCCTGCCGACTTACCTTCCACATCTACAAAACCTAAAACATGACAGCAGGTCTCAGAATAAGGGTAGTTTCTTCCGATATCAGCATACAATCTCAACCCCTCTATCTTCTCGGCTCTTAATCGCTTCACCTCTTCAGGGGTTAGATTCCTCTTTATCCAGACAAATCTATGATAATCTGTCACTCTCTTTAAAACAGTTGAATAATCCATCATAAGAACATCAGAAACCTTTCTGGCGAATGACCGTTTATTCAATATCGTGTTAGTAAGAGCATAACAGGAGAATACCTGCCGTTCAGTGGCTAGAATACGGTTCTCTCTATCATAGATAGTTCCTCTCTTGGCGGGCAAACTCTCGTTCACAGAATGGAGGTCATCTGCCATCTTTTTATAGATATCTGACTCTATAACCTGAAGTTGAAAGGTTCTGAACCAGATGACGCCGAACATAGTGACCAATACCAACCAAATAATATTAACCCGCCTTATCACTTCACATACCTCATCCATCTCGGCTCTTTAATCCACACCATATCATCCATATCAGGGATTCTATAACCTGACATCTCATCATGAATGACCCTATAAATATGCATGTTGCACTCGCCTTCTAATCTCTGCCTTTCAAGATTTACGCGATTTATCTCTTTCTGAATAGTCATTATCTCATAGTTAAGTTCTACGACTTTATTATACTGGTATGTGTATAAAATAACGAGAGCGAAAAACCCTAAAAAGAGTAAGACAAACAACAGAAACCCTCTCCTGCTTCTTCTCTTCAACACAACATCTCTATCAAACTCAAAATTCATATCTATCTCCGTCAACTCCCTCTCTTCCTGCTATCAGACCTCTTAATCGCCCTCAACTTAGCAGACCTGGAGCTTCTATTATTCAATATCTCACTCCTGTCAGGTGTTATTGGCTTTCTGGTAATCAACTCGTATTCTGCACTTTCAGCTGTCCTGGCGAATTCTACCTTCACTATCCTGTCCTCCAAAGAATGGTAAGAAATAACCACTACAACACCACCCGGTCTTATTACCCTCAACGCCTTTGGGAGAGCGACCCTGAGATGATTGAGTTCGCTGTTTGCCCAGATTCTCAGCGCCTGGAATGTGCGTGTGGCGGGGTGTATTCTGTGATACCCAGGAGGGTATGCACACTTGACAATTGTCGCCAATCGGGAGGTGGTCATTATTGGCTCTTTCTCTCTCTCAGATACTATTCTCCTGGCAATCCTCCTTGATTTTCTCTCACCACCATACTGATACAGAACATCTGCAATCTCATCGGGAGAAGCACTGTTGATAAAATGCTCTACCGACATCGCACCTTCGTCCATACCCATATCAAGGGGAGAGTTCCTCCCGAAACTAAAACCCCTTTTATCATCAAATATCTGAAATGTGGAGAGCCCGAGGTCAAATATGACTCCATCTACGAAATAGGAAACCACTCTATCAATCTCAATGAAGTTAATATTATGAAATTCAACTCTATCACCATACGATTCAAGAAACATCTTAGAGCGTTTTATTGCTTCAGGGTCTCTGTCTATAGCAATTATTCTTATGTCCTCACATCTTTCAAAAAGCGCAAGAGAATGACCACCGTCTCCAACAGTTGCATCAACAAAGACCTTCCCGCACTCAGGATTCATAAGGTCAACTACCTTATCTACAAGCACAGGACGATGTTTTATCTCTACCATCGTGCTCATCTAAAAACCTAATTCCATGAACTTTCTATCCAGTTCCTCCTTATTATCCCTAACGCTTTTCATATATTGCTCCCACACAGTGATATCCCATATCTCAATCTTATCTATGACGCCATTGATGAAAACATCCGAGTCAAGTTCTGCATAAGACCTGAGCTCTTGAGGAACAATAATCCTGCCTATCTTGTCGGGATTCTGATAGACGGCTCTGGAGAGAACCTTACGAAGAAATAATCGCCCGAAGTCATCGGTGGGCGGTGTTCTGGTTATATCAGATACAATTTGAAGCCACTTTCGTTTTGGAAACAGACACAGGCAGGGTTCGTATCCCATAGTGAGAACATATGATGATATCTGATTACCATCTCCATCTGAACGAAAGGGCTTGGGGATTAGAATCCTACCCTTATCGTCCATTGCATGTCTATATTGACCTATAAATGCATATTGGTTCATAAGATTAAAACCTTACCACTAATTACCACTTCTTACCATAAATTTACTAAATAATATATGAT
>QMNJ01000022.1 GCA_003647715.1 Candidatus Coatesiibacteriota bacterium | reverse complement strand
CGTAGTCGCCTACTACTGGGATTTCTGGTTTATGCCTGCCACCTTCTTCGAAGCACTCGGTTATGAGGTGGTTGAGAGAGCGGGCGAGACAGCACTTCTGTGGAAGGTCTTTGACGAATCAGCTATAGCCCCGAAACTGTTGAGTAGAAGATACCAATGTGGACGAGATGAGAAAAAAGTGGTTGTTGACCTCCACTACAACACAGCCTGCCTTACCAGCGATGTGGAGGCGGAGAGGGTCCGGAAGGTGGTCGACGAATATGGCGACAGGGTTACACTGAATGAGTATAACTCCTGCGAAAGGGAAATCCTACTAAGATATGAAACACCGAGGGGGATATTCGTGGACGGTGAGGAGATATTCTGGGGCTATGAGGCACCAAAGGAGGGGGTGAGGGAGGCGATAGACAAGGCGCTGAAAAATAAATAGTATAAGTTGACAGAATTGCAATCTTAGAATATATTTAATTAAATCAAAGATATTTATATGAACATCTACAAATAAATGTTAACTTTAGCCATGTAAGACCAAATGGAGAAAAATACAGAGACCAGTTTGATTAAGACCACTGTTGTCAACAGGTGCTTCTGGATAATTCTTATTGTCAGTTCCTTAGTTCTTATCTTTGGAGTCCTCTCAAGGTTCTCTATATTCAACATCTGGGACGATGCATTCATGTTCGTTAGATATGCAGATAATTTAATGAAATATGGAAAACTATCGTGGAATCCCGGTATGGAGCCCTCTTATGGTTTGACATCTATTCTATATCTCATCGTTATTACTCCCATCCGGATTCTCATATCTAACAACCCCGCCCTTACCGCAATGCTCTCAAGTATGCTGTGTGGATTTCTATTCATTGGTCTATCAATCTTGCTTGTTTTCAAATACATCAAAGCAACACCAACTATTAAATATTCACTGGTATTGTTGACTCTTATCTCTCTTGCTCTTGCAAATGAACATCTCTCAGCACATTTCTGTAGCGGTATGGATACAACATTCGCTATGTCTTATATCACTCTCTACCTAATAATCGCAATAGCATTTGAGCGTTCATCATCCCTCAAAACCGGAATAACACTGGGGATAATCGGTGGTCTGGCTTTTTCGGTTAGACCTGATATAATGCTGTTTAGCTATATTGTCCCATTTTCAATCATATTGTTCGCCAGAGAAGCGCTGACCTGGCAGGGTTAAACGAGAGGGATTTTGCCCATAGAAGATTCTCCGCTCAAACATTCTTTCAGAAATACCGACCAGACATCATATTCATGCCACATCCCCACTATACCGATATGATAGCCGAGATATTAAACAATAAAATCTTCATTGAAGATTATGAGTTCTATACCGAAACAGAACTGAATACATATATGGGCATTGCAATACATAAGAAAAGCAAGTATTACAAAGAGATGAAAGAAATAATTGATAAAAATTGCAGTAAAAAAGGCGCCTTAAAAAATAGATAACCAAAACTGACAAAACGAAATATTTAAGGTATATTTATAATGAAATAAATGCTTACGATTGAGAAATTTAAGAGTGTATTAGGATAAGCTAATTACAAGTATGTGTATATAAAGCAAATTTTTAGCCAAGGAGCGTGATGCATAATGAGAATATATATTCTCTATGCAGGTGGATTAGTAATATTATTCTCTATATTCCTGCTATTATCTTTATCTCATATTGAACCAACAACCATCCAAAAAGCAACCATTACAAGATTAAATAGTGTATCAGCTATCATATTCCTACTTTCTTTTATCTCAGCATTCATCATATATACAAAACATATAATCAACAATCTAAAAAAAGAACGGAATAAATTAAGCGAGGAATACTTAGTCAAAGAGGCAGTAGATAACTTTGTAAACGATATGGTAATCATTTTTGATGGTGAGGGGAGGATAACCCGCATCAACAGAGCATGCGAATACACAATGCACATCTTCCCTGAAGAGGTCAAGGGGCAATATGGATTAGATGCTTTCCTTGACGATGAAGAGTGTGTAATATTCAAAGATGCCCTAAATAAGATTTATAAAGGTGAGACCCTTAAGGAGGGTGTGAACTACTGGAAAACAGGCAGGGGAACAAGAAAGCTAATCAAATGGAAGTTGAGACCTCTAATAGACGAGGAGGGCACTATCACCAATGTAATTCTAACCGGCTACGATGTCATTGAGAGAGACCGTCTCACAAGAGACGCTTTCCTGGAGACGGAGGAAAAATACCGAACATTGGTGGAGCAGGTGACCGATGGCATCATTATCATTCAAGATGATGTATTGAGATTGGTCAACCCGGCAGTATGTAATTCACTTGGCTACACAAGGGAGCAACTACTGGGGAGACGCTTCCAGGATATAATCCACCCTAGTGAAAGAAAGCGACTTACATTCTTTTATAAGATGCTACTTGCAGGAGAAAACCCACCTAATACATACGAGAGTTATGGTCTTACAAGCGATGGAAAGAAGCTTAAGGTGAAGATTAAAGTAAAGATGATACAATTCATGGGGAAAGAAGCAGTTCTTGTAATAGCAAGGGATATCTCCCATCAAAGAAAGACAGAGAGGGCTTTAATAGAGAGCAAGAAGAACTTTCACACACTAATGGAGTCCTCACCTGTGGCGGTTATGATACTGAGTAAGAATAAAATCTCTTATGCCAACCCTGCCGCAAAGATATTGACCGGTTATTGTAATGATGAACTTAAAACAATAAGTTTTATGAACTTCGTTCACCCTGATTACAAGAGTATAATCAAAGATTATAGAAAGAAGCTTTTAAGAGGGCTTGCTACACCAAATGAACTTAAGTTTATGATATTGACCAGGGACGGGGAGGAAAGGTGGGTGGATGGGAGAATGGAACTTATTACCTACGAGGATGAACAGGCATTATTGGTCATCTTGATAGATATTACCGAACGAAAGGAGATGAAAGAGGCGATTAAGAAAGGTGAAGCAAAATATCGCAAGATAGTAAAAGACACATTTTATAAAAAACCCAAAGAATTAGATAAACGCATAAGGAAACCAAACTACATCTACATTATCTTTATGATGATGTCCAACACAGATAAGCCGGTTTCAGAGGTGCTAAATGATGTGGTTCAAATACTGCCAAACGCCTGGCAGTATTCTGAGATAACTTGCGCCAGGATAATTTTTGGGGATATGAGTTTCACCTCCTCCAACTTCCGGGAGACAGGATGGAGACAATCTGCTGACATAGAGGTCTTGGGGAAAAAAGTGGGAGAGGTGGAGATCTATTATCTGGAGGAGAGACCGCTCGCTTATGAGGGACCCTTCTTGAAGGAGGAAAGGGACCTTATCAATACTCTGGCGCGTGAGTTAGGTAGATTTATAAGGAGAAGGAGTGTAGATAAAAAGTTTGGTTACAGAAAGAATATGCGATTTTATAAGAAGGCAATGGAGCTCATCCGTGGCATCGACAACAAACCATATATCTGATATAATAGGTACTTGTAAAAATATAATTTTTATGTATAATATTTTATAGAAGTAATTAATTTGTTAGATTGAACAAAATTATAGTAAATCAAGGAGGTTTAAGGAATGAAATTAGGTTATAAATCAGAAGAGAAGGAAAGTATCTACCACTCACTCAAGTATAGAGAGATCTCAAGCAAAGAAAATCCACATACATATCAGAAGACAGACATAATCAGGCAGAGGGATACCCTGCTAAGTTCAATGCTCTCATTAAGCCATGACTTTATCTGCCTTACCAATACAGATGGTGATATCATCTATGCTAACCAACTTATGCGAAACTTAATCGGTATATCAGAAGGCGAGACGAAAAAGAGAAGCATATTTGAGTTTCTTGATAAGGACAGCACTGATAAGTTGTCTTTCGCTATCCGCAACCTGAAGGGTGGTAAAAGCATAATCGGTCTTGAGGTTAACTCACAAAGCTCCAATGGTGAGAGACATGAATATGAACTGAATGCAATACCGCTTGGCGACAACGGCTCCACAGTCACTATACTTAATATCGTAAGAGACATTACCAGCCACAAGAGAGCAGAGAAAGAGGCAAGCAAGTGGGAGAACAGACATAAGTTAATTGGCACCGTCTCAATCCCTGGTGTAGATAGCGAGGTTTCACAACATGGTGTTGTGGTCCCTGACATCACTGAAAGAAAGGTCACTGATAGAAGAGATGATATGGGGAGAATAAAATTTGAGACGGTCTTAGAACATCCCCATGATGCTATATGTATGGTTGACAGTAGATTCAGGGTGGTGAGCGTAAATAAAAGATTTGCGAAGATATTTGGTCTGAGTGTAAATGAAGTGGTCGGAAGTAAGTGCTACGGTATATTCAGGGGGATATTCTGCAATACCGCCAACTGCCCCTTACGGAAACTTCAAAGAGGTGAGGAGCTTACAGAGAGAACTACCGAGATTGAACTGACCAATGGAAGAAAGATACCAATGGTTATGACCGCAAAGCCCCTCCAGTTAGATGATGGACAGTCGGGGGTGGTTATATACCTCAGAGACATTAGTGAGCAGAGATTTTACGAGGAGCGTCTCTCATATCTCACCAGAAAACTCAAAAACAATAAAGAAAGCATAATAAGGTCTCTCTTAAATATCGCAGAGATAAATGACCCATATTTAGGTCGCCACCACACTAATGTTTCACAACTCGCCCTAACTATAGGGAAGGAGATGAATCTGCCCTCATCAATGCTTGATGGCATCAGGATGGCGGGAATGGTCCATGACATCGGAATGGTATTCATACCGATGGAGATAATCAACCGTGCTGGTGCTCTTATTGAGGAGGAGTTTGACATTGTGAAGACACACCCCCGCATTGGATACGAGATACTGAAGAACATTGATTTTGATTCACCTGTTGCAGATATTGTCCTCCAGCACCACGAAAGGTTGAATGGTAGTGGCTACCCCGAGGGTCTCAAAGGTGACGACATAATGATTGAAGCGAAGGTAATATGCGTTGCTGATGTTATAGATGCGATGTCATCTAACAGACCCCACAGACCAATTCTGGGGACGGAGATTGCCCTAAATGAACTAACCGAGCATAGAGGCGTCTTATATGAGCCGGAGGTAGTGGATGCCTGTGTGAAATTATACAGGGAGAAGAGATTTCACTTTGAGGGTGCAAGAACGATAATGTAAGATTTTACAAAATTTTTAGTGGGCAGGTTTGACGGAAGGCGTTTTATGGAATGTTTACATAGTGTAGTAGTTTATTCAAAGATTTACTGAAAATAAGTTTGAGAAGATAAATTAAAATAAGGAGGTCTAATAGTGAAACAGAGTAGCAGAAATAGAAGGAAGAGTGCTAATAATAACCATAATAATGGATTCAAGGAACTGAAGAATAATATCAAGCAGCTTAACTACCGTCTGAGAAAGATAAGGCGGGGTCTGGCAAAGCTGGATAAATTCATGCTTTCTGAATAAGACAACACTCATTGACTACATTAGAGGTTAGGGCACAACTTTTATCAATTGCAAAGCAGATTACCGCCATTTATTCAAACTACGGCTGATGTTGATAGGGAAAATGATGTATGAAGAGGGAGAAAACAGAATACGATAAGTTCAAAACCATTTTTGACAGCACAATAGACGCTATGTTTATATATGATATGGATGGCAACTTTATAGAGGTAAACAGAACCGCATGCGAGCGTCTTGGATATACATACGAAGAATTTTTAAGTATGAAACTGAGTAAGATATATGCACCAGAATTCTATAATGCATTATTACTCAAAATTGATGAACTTAAAAAACGAGGTAATACACTTTTTGAAACAGTAATGATAAGCAAAGACGGCAGGAAAATACCTATGGAGGTAAACAGTCAGATAATCAACTTTGGAGGAAAGAAGACAATACTCTCCATTGCCAGGGACATAACTGAGAGAAAGCTTGCAGAGGAGAGTTTATGGCAAAGTTTTAAAACCCTCAAGAAGAGTTTAGAGAGTATAATAACTATCATGAATAAGATAATGGGAACCAGAGACCCATACACTGCCTTGCACCAGAAAAGAGTTGCCAAATTGGCTACCGCCATTGCTGAGGAGATGAACCTGCCGGAGGAACAGGTAGAGGGAACACGACTTTCCGCTAGCATACATGACATAGGCAAGATATACCTCCCCGCTGAAATACTCTCAAAACCATCAAAGTTAAACCACCTTGAATTAAACTTAATACAGAGTCATCCCTGGGTTGGTTATGACATACTCAAATCAATAGAGTTCCCCTGGCCCATCGCAGAAATTGTATTACAGCACCACGAGCGAATGGACGGTTCTGGATACCCTCAGGGCTTAGAAGGTGACGATATATTGGTAGAGGCGAGAATTTTAGGTGTTGCAGATGTGGTGGAGGCGATGACATCACACCGACCATACAGACCCGCCCATAGCATTGAAATTGCACTCAATGAGATAGATAAGAACAGGGGAATCCTGTATGATACAAAAATTGTTGATATATGTATTCACCTATTCACTGAGAATGTTTTTAATTTTGAGGGCAACAATAACCTCTCTAATAACTAAAAACTACATAAGAGAGGACACCCCACCATTCAGAATGTGATTTTATCCCTGATGAATTAGTAGATGAGCGTTTTCTCTAACTTCTTCACTCAGGTATTCATAACCCCTCTAATTCTCTCAAACTAATTCTTTGCGATTGAGCATTATTTGTATATGCTTACTGCAACACAGATATTTTCGTCGTGAGCAGGTGTATTAGAATACCCTTTTAAGCCAGAACCTATTCAGATAACGACTGTGAACCTGAAATCAATTACTCTTGACATAATGGATAATAAAATTACAATTGTAACAGAACAATTAAACAAAAACATTGAAGCAGAATTATTGCTCTCAAAGTTGCCTCTAAATAATAATCGTAATCTCTGGAGAGAGTAAATGGGTAAAAGAAAGCCAAAGACGAAAGAAGAGCTCATAAAGGAAATTACGAACCTGAAGAAGAAAATCTCTGAACTTGAGAAACTCAAAAAAGAGCAGAAGAAGGCAGAATACAGTGTAGATAGATTAAGAAAAGAGGTAGAAGATACCACCAGAAATCTGCAGGCAATCTTTGATAATACTGATGTCCTCTTATGGGTCGTCAGGGTTGACGAGGATGATGAACTGTATTATGAGCAGGTCAACTCCGCCTTTGCAGAGGTAGAGGGCAAGACCCCTGACTATTACAATGGGAAGAAGATTGCAGACATTGCCACTCCCGAACAATACAAAGCAATAAAACACTCCTACGAAAAGATAAAGGGGGGTAAGCAATATTCGTATAAGGTTGAGTTTGGTAGAGAGCTGGAAAAACGGCATTTCATGGTCCGTTTAGTGCCAATTACCGACGAAGAGGGAAAGGTCACACGCTTCATCGGTTCTGCTATTGATATAACCATAATTCAACTTGCAGACGAGGCGCTGAGAGAAAGCGAAGAGCGGTATCGCAATATATTTGAAAATGCACCCATTGGCATATATCGCACCACACCTGCAGGACGCATAATCATGGCTAATCCAACGCTCATAAACATGCTCGGATACTCATCGTTTGAGGATTTAACCAGAAGAGACCCTGAGAAAGAGGGATACGAACCTCCTTTCGCCAGAGAGCAATTTATTGAAACAATTGAAAAAGAAGGTGAGATAAAGGGTCTGGAGAGTGTATGGAGAAAGAAGGACGGCTCTAAAATATATATCAGGGAGAATGCCAGGGCTGTAAAAGACGAAGATGGAAATACACTATACTATGAGGGAACAGTAGAGGACATAACAGAGCGTAAGATTGCAGAGAAGACACAATCAGTTCTCCACAAGATAGCAGATGTTGTGAACACAGCAACAGACCTAAATGAACTATTCGCTTCAATTCACTCATATTTAAGTGAGATAATTGATACAACCAACTTCTATATTGCTCTCTACGATAAAGAGAAGCACATTCTCAACTTCCTCTACTTCATAGATGAAAAAGACAAATTCACCTCTGTTCCTGCGGAAGGGACACTCACATCATATATTATTAGAAACAACATACCGCTCCTCGCCACAGAGAAGGTGGTTAGCGAACTTACTGAAAAGGGTGAGATAGCAAGAAAGGACATTGGAACAAAAGCCAAGGTATGGCTTGGAGTTCCACTCAGAACGAAGGAGGGAATAATTGGTGCAGTTGCAGTTCAGAGCTATACAGACCCCAATCTATATACCGAGAAGGACCTTAAACTATTAGATACCGTTTCATATCACATTGCAAATGCAATAGAAAATAAGATTGCAAATGAGAAAATACTGGATTCAGAACGAACCTTCCGCGGAATATATAACATAATACTAGAATTGGTAAAAGAAATTGATGTACACTCTGTAATCAAGTTGGTCGCAGACCATGCTACAAAATTAATGCATGCAAAGGATTGTGCTGTATATATGATAGACCACAAGGAAGAGGTTCTCTTTCCAGTATATTCAAATGACAAAGAACACCAAGATGAGATTATGTCCTTTAAGATACCACTCGGAAAAGGTCTGTCAGGTAAGGTCGCAGAGACAGGTAAGGGTGCTTACATAAACGCAGGTGATAAGAACGATTATTCAATACATATTCCAGGGACTGACATAGAAGATGATAAGTATGAATCAATACTTTCTGCACCTATGTTTGACGAAGATAAGGTCATTGGAGTTATCACAATAAGTAGAGTAGAGAAGGGCTTTACTGATGAGGACTTAGAAAAACTTATGGTATTTACCCGTCTGGCAGAGATAACTATCAAACGAGCAGAGCATCTTGAGGAACTGAGGAAGAGTAAGGAGAGATTCCAACAGGTTGTAGAAAATGCTAATGAGTGGGTGTGGGAGGTAGATAAAGACGGACTTTACACATATTCAAGCCCTATAGTCAAAAGTATATTGGGCTACAAACCAGAAGAAATCGTAGGTAAGAAACACTTCTATGATTTATTCCACCCCGAAGAGCGTGAAGAACTGAAAAAGAAGGCATTTGATGTATTTGCAAAAAAATCAGCATTCCAGGGATTCATAAACCAAAATATTACAAAAAGTGGCAAGAAGGTCTGGCTTGCAACAAGCGGGGTTCCCATCATAGATAAAGATGGAGAACTGCTCGGATACAGAGGTGTTGACATTGACATTACAGAACAACTTATTGCTGAACAGACGCTCAAAGAATCAGAAGAGAAATACCGCAAAACACTTGACTCAATGGGTGATGCTATACATGTTGTTGATGAAGACCTGCGTATAGTCCTTTTCAACAAAGCATTTAAAAGATTTAACAAAAAAATGGGGCTTCCAACCAATGTCATAGGAAAAGAGATATTTGAGGTCTTTCCATTTCTACCAGATACGGTTCGTGATGAATACAAAGAGGTGTTTAAGACCGGAAAGACCCTCATCACAGAAGAGACAAACATAATTGGTAACAGAGAGATTACGACCGAGACGAGAAAGATACCAATTTTTACAGGAAGCAAAATATCCCAGATAGTAACAGTTATTCGTGACATAACCGAGCGTAAGAAGGCAGAAGACGCATTGAGGAAGTCAGAAGAGAAATACCGTTCACTTGCGGATAACATACCAGTTGGCATCTTTCGCTCAACACCAGATGGACATATAATATCTGGAAATCCGTCAATCGCTAGGATGTATGGCTATGACAGTCCGGAGGATGCACAAGATGTAAATATCTCAGATTTTTATCTGACTTCGGAGGACCGAAATAAGTTCATAGATACCGTTAGTTCAAAGGGGGCTATCTCAAACTATGAGGTTCAACAGAGAAGAAGGGATGGCACTGTCTTCTGGTGTTCAATCTCCGCCCGAGCAATAAAAAATGAAAAAGGTGATGTTGTATTATTTGATGGAGTCATGGAAGACATAACAAACCGAAAACTGATGGAGGAGGCACTCATCAGAAGTGAGGAATTCAACAGGGCTATCATTGAGAACTCTCCTCTGGGTATTTCGGTTCGTGATAGAAATACTGCCCTATTGAGCGTAAACGATGCATGGAGAAGAATGTGGGGGTTCAGTGAAGAAGAGGTTAACAATTTTCTTGGAGAAAAAATCAAACTTGATTATGAAGCCGAGAGCATGGAACATCTTAAAGACCATATTACAGAGATAAAAAAGGTCTTCAAGTCAGGTGGAGACCTGCACATTCCTGAATTAAAGGTAAATAAACCGAAGCCGGGCACCGCAGAATGGATATCAATGCACTTATATGCAATAAAAGATGCGAAAGGAGAAGTTGACAGGGTAGTTACTATAACCGAGGACATCACCGAACGAAAGAATGCAGAAAAGGCAATCCGGGAGAGCGAGGAGCGCTACAGAACCCTTCATGAAAATGTTCCAGTTGGTTTATTCCGCTCAACCCCAGACCCGTGGGGTCGCCACCTCTCCGCCAATCCTGCTCTGGCAAGGATGTTCGGCTACGACAGCCCGGAGGACATGTATGATGTAAGGATTGCAGACCTCTATCTCAACCCCAAAGACCGAAAGAAGTTTTTAGAAACGGTTATATCCAAAGGTGAAATCTCTAACTATGAAGTCCGTTTCAGGAGAAGAGATGGTTCTATATTCTGGGGTTCGCTAAGCGCTAGTGCTATAAGAGATGAAGATGGAAATATCACCTACCTTGACGGTATTCTGGAAGATATAACAGAGCGAAAGACCTCCGAACAGGTTAGAGCGGTAATATACAGAATTGCCGATGCAGTTAACACCACAAAAGACCTGGATGAGCTATTCAAATCAATACAAAAACACCTTGAAACAATAATGGATACCTCCAACTTCTATATTGCCCTGTATGATAGAGAGACAGATACATTCTCAATTCCATATCACATAGATAGAAAGATAAATTCACCACCTTCCCGGCGGGAAAATCCCTCACAAAATATGTCATCACCAACGACAAACCGCTTCTGGTAAGAAACAAGGATATTGAAGAGATGACCAGGAAGGGGTTAATTGAGAGAGTAGGGACTCCTTCCAAGGTGTGGATGGGAGTTCCATTGAAGGTGGGAGACAAAATAATCGGCGCTGTCGCTGTCCAGAGCTATACCGACGAGACATTATACTCAGAAAATGACCTGGAGATATTCAAGTTCGTATCAGACCAGATTGCTCTAGCAATAGAGAAAAAGATGGCTGAGGAGGCACTGGTGGAATCTGAGGAGAAATACAGGACATTGGTTGAGCAGGCAACAGATGGTGTAATCATTGTCCAGGACGGTGTCTTCAAGTTTGTGAATACAGCGACTGCTAAACTATTAGGTCTTGATACTCCTGATGAGCTGATAGGTAAGCAATTCATTGATTTTATAACCCCCGAGTTCAGGGAGAAAGTAGTTGAAAGGCATAGAATGACTATGGCAGGAAAAGGAACACCAAGTATATATGAGATTGCTATAACAGATGTAGTGGGTCATACAATTCCAATTGAGTTAAATGTAGGTATAATTAAATACAATGAACGCCCGGCTGCAATTATATTAGTAAGAGACATCTCAGAGAGAAAGAAAGCCGAGGAGGAGTTGAAAAAGGCATTCGCCGAATTAGAACATGCACACAGAGAGCTGAAAAAGCTAGATACTGCAAAGACCGAGTTCTTGAACATCACCTCCCACGAGCTCAGGTCACCATTAACCTCCATACTTGGCTATGCAGAGATATTATCGGAGGGTCTGGTTGGACCGGTTACAGATGGTCAGAGGGAATCAGCATATGGCATCCTCAGAAACGCAAGACAATTAGAGCGCCTGATTAACGACCTGCTTGACTTCACCCAGATGGAGACCGGGCGACTCCGACTTGATACCGAGGTCTGTGACCTGAAACCGATAATCAAGGATGCAGTTGAAAGTATGCGGCCAAGGATTGAAGAAGCCGGGTGCGCTGTCTCAATAGAAGTGCCTCCAGATTTACCACCCTCCATCTGCGATGCAAGAAGGATAACCCAGGTCCTCTACAATCTAATTGGTAATGCGGTTAAATTCTCACCTGATGGCGGAACGATTACCATATCTGCTAACAAGGTTGATAGATTTATCAGAATCTCGGTTAAGGACGAGGGTGTAGGAATACCAGAGGAGAACCAGGAGAAGATATTTGATAAGTTCTATCAGGTAGATATGAGCGATACCAGAAGAGCAAGGGGGCTGGGACTGGGGCTCGCAATCTCCAAGGCAATCATAGATGCTCACGGTGGAAGTATATGGGTTGATAGCAAACCAGAGAAGGGTTCAACATTCTACTTCACCGTCCCCATAGAAGAACGCAGAAGAAGTTAACACCAATCTACCCTGAACTCTCTATTCGTAGAATTCGCCCTGAATAGTGTATATTATACTCACAACCTTATCCTCTCCGATATTGAATACAGGATAGAGCATAAGCCAGCGTGTTATCTGTGGGTCATCAAAAGGCGGCAGTTTTGCTCCCTTCCCCTCAAATATGAGTAACCCCTTATCCGGAATATAGGAGAAGAGTTTAAAAAATCCCACCTGGTCATATCCATCAACCGGCAGTTGATAATCGGATGTCATCTTCGCATATCTCTCTACCGATATCTCGCCCAGGTCTCTCTTGGTCAGTTCACACCAGTTCTCCTCAACCGCTGGTAGAACCATCTCAGGGCGAACTCTGTCCACCATATCCTGGAACAGGTCATTGAGTATTACCGAATCAACCGTCTCTGCCTTATATGCATAGCCATAAAGCCCCACCTCCTCAATCCTTAATGTTGCCTTCATAGGCAATCCATCTACCAAAAAGCCCGCCACCATATCGTGGACTGGTTCAGAGAGGTAGAAATACCTGCGATGAACTCTGCACTTACTGTCAATGTCATCCTTCACTATCATACCCATTGGTCCTGTGAACCTAAACAGACCAACCACCTCCACCTCATCACTCACCGAAAACTCATCGCCCGCCTTAACGGTAACCATAAAATCGCCCTCATTAACACCCACCAGGTCGGTTCCTGCACAGCATATAGTTGAAGAAAAGGTGATAAGCAAAAGGTTCAGAAATATAAGAGATATCGCTTCCCTTATCACACTGTTAAAATAACTCTTCCTCAAGATACACCTCCATATTATCTACGAAATCTCTGAAAATACACTCCAACTCACCCAACTCAATGTCTACTCCATTCTCTCTCAGGTATGAAAACCGCTCTTCAGCCATATCTGAATAAATCTGAAAGGCATTTATAATCGCCCTCCTTGCTTGCTCATAATCCTCCCTATCTTCTATCTTGCCTATCAGGTAAGGCAGATGAATATCAAGGTTTACGCCGCTGAGAGGTCTTCCGCCCTTCAGTGCCACAGCATATTTGATTACATTCTCCATCAACCTTGGTGCTGTGTAGAGGGCTTCGTCTTTATCGCCTTCCTTGAGAGCAGTATTAAACCTGATACCCATAACCTTTGCTCTCTCAATGTAGGGCTGAGGGTCTATCTTTCTCCTTATGAAGAATATGGACATATTCAATGCCACCTGAATTCAAATCAGGTATGCAAAGGCAAAACCTGCCTGCGCCGTAAGCATTAAAAGATACATATGCCTCCAGGAGGGGTGATTTGCCTCCAGGCACAGTTCATCAGGTTTCCTGAGCAGTAGATAAGCAATATACAGACCCCATAGTGAGAGCACTACGCCAAGAGCGGTCAGTATAATCAGATTGCCAGAGAGGAGCCCCGCAACTCTGAAGATTATCAACAGAATGAATGGTATGACAAAAGAGGGTGTTATAGCAATAACAGCCCCTTTTATTCCTAATATTATTGGCAGCGTTCTACAACCGCCCTTCCTATCGCCCTCAATGTCGGAGAAGTCCTTGGTGGTGGATGCACCCAGAATATAGAGAAAAAAGACCAGTGCAATCAACCACGGCTCCAGTTCAAAGATGCTTCTTACAGCGCTCCACCCAGCAACTACGAGTAGTCCACCCCTTGGTATTGCCATGGTGATATTAGCGAGGATTCCGAAGCGCTTGGTCCTGAATGGGTATCCAGAATAGGCATAGGTTATAAAGGCGGTAATCAGCACAATCACAAAATATTGGATATTGACCAGATATGCAAGAGCAAAGGCAATTATATATAGAAATGTCATAAAGACCACCGACTGTTTGATGGTCAATCTGCCTGATGGTAGAGGTCTCTTGGGTTTATTTATCCGGTCAATCTCTAGGTCAAATATCTGATTGATAACATTAGAGGATGCATTGAGTATCATTGCTGCTAACGCACCCAATACTATATCCAACACTATATTTAGATTAACAATCCCAATTCCTCCGCTTACTCCAACAGCCACCAGTGCAAAACAGACGAAGCCGACAAAAGGCGGAAGCAGGGTGAATGGTCTCACCAATTCTATGTAGTTACCATATCTTGCCATCTATCCTCCTGTCTCTATAATGCTATACAGTTCATAACTATTTAATAGAAAGAATAATTTCTACAAATACTATTACTTATAAGAAATGTCGTATGAAATCTCAATATCTCTAATTTTAAGAAAAGAAATTTTTAGGGCGAATTAATTATAAATTCACACAAAATATTTATACATGTGACAGTTTTTAAGATGAAATTCCACCACCTCCACCTTCATTAGTCTTTCCGCTCTTCCACCCAGTTCTTCCTTCAATTGAGATGCTTTTAGGAGAATTTAATATCTTTCTCTCATATTTACAAACATCACTAAAGATACAATATCTATCATCTCTAAAAATTAATCTGTCCTGTGGAATTAGACTTTCAAATTTTTTCTCTGTCACCTCCTTTTCAGGTGGACAAAAACGTTTATTAGGTCTACATGCTATCTTACCAAGTCTGAAGATAAGGTAATCCATCGAAGCTGGTGTAGGAGGTCTATGACTATTAGAAATTCTACCCCATTCTTCCCATACCTTTCTCCAAGCTTCACGGTTTAATTTATCTACCATGGAATATTGACTGCAAAAAACATCTAAATAACTTGCAAGTAAAGGGATGCGAAACTGGAGAATTCCTGTTCTCAATGATACTCTCATAGTATTTTTATCACTCATCACATCCAATTTCTCTATGTTTCTTTTATACTTCCATACACCTAAGTCAGCCATATCTCTTAAAAACATATGAGCTTTTTTTATAGAAAAACCATATCGCTCCTCTGATGTCAATGACCTAACAATCTCAACTATATCTCCATCAT
>QMNJ01000021.1 GCA_003647715.1 Candidatus Coatesiibacteriota bacterium | reverse complement strand
AATTTACTTTCTTTTTTAGTGTAATACCTAAGTATTACAATAATAACTTACTGATATATATTACTTATTCTGCCTTACCATCGTTAACACTGAATCACCTATAATCCTCTTCTCTACCATCTCCATACCTGGCATTTCATACCTCTCCCTCTTGCTGTGCTTTATTGATATTATCGTATCCTCTTTTAACAGGTCTTTGGAAAGCAAAGCGTCAACGGTTTCCTCAACGATTTCTGTCTCATAGTAGGGGTCAAGAAATACTATATCTGGCTTATCATCCAACTTTATCTGGTTAAGTATTTTAGGGATAACACCTGATATTATTCTAACTTTTTGTTCAATATTTAGTTTTTCTGCATATTCTTTAATGGAGAATATCAATTTTTTTTGCCTTTCTACGAATATTACAAGGTCAAAGCCCCTGCTAACCGCCTCAAATCCCATTATACCGCTACCAGCAAACAGGTCCATAAATATACCCCCCACTCCCATTGATGATATGATATCAAAGAACGACCTTCGGAATTTTGACTCAACCGGTCTTATTCCAGCAACTTCCGGAAAATTTATCTTTCTTCCCCTCAGGTCTCCACCAATTATTCTTAAAAACCCCATTTAAGTCGCTCAGCGTATCTTACTGGTATTCCAGCATCTTTTATCTTACTTGATGCGGTGTCTATATCATAATCCACCCTCGTTATTTTTATGGTTTTGTTATCCGTGTTGAATATGGCATAAGAAGCCCTCGGGTCACCATCTCGGGGCTGACCTACACTGCCCACATTTACAAGCAGGCGCTCATCACCTTTAATCTGGTGTTCGTATAGAACACCGTTGGAGATATTTTCACCTCTGAGGACGAAGATTCCTGGTATATGTGAATGACCTACAAGGACTATCTGCTCACCAGAACTCATCAACGCTTTATACGCATGACTGGAGTTTGTGATATAGTAGAATTCCTCAGGGTGAATCGGGCTTGAATGGACCGTGAGAATGTTATTATTTTTATCTATAAGGGGAAGCGATTTCAGAAAATTGATATGTCTGATGGATAGTGTTTTCTCAGTCCATTTTAGTGCTTTGAGTGCTGTCTGGTTGAACCAACCCTCCGGCAGTTTGCCAATTACACCCCAGTCGTGATTGCCGGCGACTGCAGTAGTGCACTTTCCCTTGTATCTATTAACACTATCAGACATCTCACCTGGAAGAGCTACCTTTTCTCCACAGAAGAACATTAGAATATCAAGGCATTTATCAGGTTCAGCACCATAACCTACTGTATCACCTAAATTTATTATGCTATCAATATTCTCAGAATACATATCATTAAGAACCGATACAAACGCTTCAAGATTTCCATGTATGTCTGATAACACAGCAATATTCATTTCGCATCTGAGACGCTTTCTCCATATATTGCATCCATAATTGCATTTATAAATGCAGGTGATTTATCGGTTGACCCGAGCTCCTTTGCAAGATTTATCGCTTCATTTATAGCGACCTTTGGTGGTATCTCACCTTTGAACAGAAGTTCATATATACCAACTCTTAATATGTTTCTCTCATAGCCGGCTATCCTGTCCAACTGCCATTTCTCTGCCTTTTTGGATATCAACTTGTCAATTATAATCCTATTTTTCATATATCCTTTAATTAACATAAGGCAATACTCTATCTCATCATCTGTCATATCAGTATTTTGTAGATATTCTTTTATTATAGTTTTATAGTCCTTTGATGTAATCTCTATACGATATAGGAGAATTACCGCCTGTCTTCTCGCCTTGTGCCTTGACCCCATAAGAACTATATCTTCTTGTAGAGATTGGCTAACTCTATTGCTGTCAGTGCTGCGTCAAATCCCCTGTTACCCGCCTTCGTTCCCGCACGCTCTATCGCCTGCTCAATACTATCGGGTGTGATTACACCATATATAACAGGAACATTATATTTCAACGATGTCTGTGCTATACCCTTCGCCACCTCACTGGCGATATACTGGTAATGTGTTGTGTCTCCCCTTATTATAGCGCCAAGGCATATAATTGCATCATGTTCGCCCTTTTCAGCCAACTTTGCTGAAACATAGGGCAATTCAAATGAGCCCGGAACCCAGTATTCTGTAATGTTATCATCAGCCACATTATGCCTCTTCAGGCAGTCAATAGCACCTGAGAGCAACCTTCTGGTGATAAAATCATTGAACCGGGTTACAACAATAGCAATCTTTAAACCCTTGCCATCAAGCATACCTTCAACTGTATTCACCATCTATTACCTCCAATGAAATATAATAAAAGCAAAACTTAAATTCATTCATCAATTATGTGCCCCATCCTCCTCGCCTTGGTCATAAGATATGACCTGTTCTCCTCCCTCTTTATTACAATAGGAATCCTCTCTACTATCTTAATACCGTATGCCTCAAGACCCACCCGCTTTGCAGGATTGTTTGTTATCAACCTTATGGTGGTCAATCCCAGGTCAGCCAGTATCTGTGCTCCGTGACCATAATGGCGTTCATCCGGTTTATGCCCCATCAATATGTTTGCATCTACTGTATCAACCCCCTCATCCTGCATCACATACGCCTTCAGTTTATCAAGTAGCCCGATACCTCTCCCCTCCTGCCTCATATAAAGAAATACTCCTCTCCCCTCCTCGGCAATCATTTTCAGCGAACTCTCAAGTTGGTCACCACAATCGCATCTCAAACTGTGGAATGTATCACCCGTAAGACACTGGGAATGAACCCTTACTAAAATATTCTCTTTATTCTCAACCTCACCCATCACCAGAGCTATGTGGACATTGTCATCAATAATTGTTCCATAGGCATGCAATTTAAATGCACCAAATCTTGTCGGGAATTCTGTGACCAAAATCTTTCTTACAAGTTTCTCCTTCCTGTATCTATACTCAATAAGGTCCTGAATGGATATTATCTTCAGGTTGAATCTCTTTGCCACTTTTTCAAGGTCAGGCAGTCGAGCCATTGTGCCATCCTCATTCATTATTTCACATACGACACCCGCAGGGTATAGACCGGCAAGGCGCGCCAGGTCAACTGCTGCTTCGGTATGACCCGCTCTTGTCAGAACACCACCACCTTCAGCCCGGATTGGAAATACATGCCCAGGTCTGGCAAAGTCGTCTGCCTTTGAGTCAGGTGATGAGAGTTTTTTTATGGTTATAGACCTGTCATAAGCGGATATGCCCGTAGTTGTTCCCTCTATGGCATCCACAGATACAGTGAAATTTGTCCTGTGCAGGGCGGTATTTGCCTGGTCAGAAACCATTGGTAATAGGTTAAGTTCGTCAAGTCGCTCAGGCATCATACATACGCAGATAAGCCCTCTCGCTATCTTAGCCATAAAGTTAACCGCCTCAGGAGTTATCTTCTCAGCGGCTATTACCAGGTCACCCTCATTCTCCCGTCTCTCATCATCCACTACGATAACAAATTTACCGTTCTTTATGTCTTCAATGGCATCTTCTATATTTGAGAATGGCATCCTCAATTCTCCTCTAAAAATCCATGTTCCCGAAGAAAACTGATTGTTATCCCCCTCTCTTCAGTTTCTTCTTTCCCATTACCCACCATAGCATTAATGTATCTTGCAACTGCATCCACCTCAATATTGACTCTATCGCCAACCCTTAAATGCCCAAGAGTTGTATTGGCAATTGTATATGGTATTAAGACCACTGAGAAATTATCGTCTGATGTCTCTTTCACGGTCAAGCTCACACCGTCAATTGTTATGGAACCCTTATAAACAATGAACCTCATTAACTCTCTATTCGTCTGTATAATTAACTCTCTCAAGCTTCCAGAGTTTATTATTTGCTTTACCACACCAGTATCATCAATGTGTCCAAGAACAATATGACCTGATAACCCGTCCCCAATTTTTAAGGGTCTTTCTATATTTACCATCAAGTCAACCCTTAGATTTTTAAACCATGTCCTTTCAATTGTTTCAGAAGATATAAATACCTCAAATCCTTTATCCATAACTCCTGTAACCGTCAAGCATGCTCCAGATATTGCGACGGATTCGCCCTCTCCTACTTCCATTACTCCATTTGTTGGTTTGACAACCATATAAAGACCGTCCTGATGTAATCTTATATTCACCACACGCCCCATCTTCTCTATTATTCCCGAAAACATATCTCTATACCTGCCTGTAACCTGAGATTATTATATCATCCCCTTTGAATAAATATCTAACCTTATCTATCCTTAGCGCCTCAGTTAATTCCTTAATCCCAGCATTGATGACTGGAGCAGGTGCTTTCCTCCCCCCTATCAGAATTGGGGATATGGTTATATAGACCTTATCAAACAGAGCATTTCCAACTATATATCCAATAACCCTTGCTCCTCCTTCCACAAGAATACTCGTTAATCCCATCCTACCCACCTCTTTTATTACCTTTGCTATATCAATACCACCTTCCACACCTGAAATATCTACCGTCTCAATGTTTTTGCCCCTCAATCTTTCAATATCTTCTCTTCTTGCCCTATCAGAGTGAAAAATTATTGTTTTAACCTCGTCAGATGTTTTTACTATTTTTGAATTTAGTGGCGTTCTCGCTCTTGTATCAAATATCGCCCTCACCGGGTTTCTTCCGCCATCAATACGACAGGTGAGAAGCGGGTCATCCTTGAGGATAGTGCCTATTCCAACTGCTATTACATCGTATTCATTCCTGAGTTGGTGGATGAACTCCCTCGCTTGAGCTCCTGAAATCCACCTAGACCTGCCTGTTTCAGTAGCAATCCTACCATCTAAACTCATTGCCCACTTAATCGCCACGAATGGAATACCGGTAGTTATGAACTTTGAATATGCCTCTATGAGCTCTTTGCATTCCTCCTCCATCAATCCAACCTCTACTTTAATTCCAGCATCAATAAGCACCTTTCTTCCTGCTCCGTCCTCTTTCGGGTTTGGGTCTAAACATCCGATTATCACATTTTCAATACCTGCCTCTATGATTGCAGTGGTGCAGGGTGGCGTTCTACCGATATGGGAACAGGGTTCCATTGTTACATACATAGTAGCGCCTTTAGCACTTATCCCCGCCTCTGCAATTGCCATTACCTCCGCGTGTGGTTCCCCTGCCTTTCTGTGATATCCCTGCCCGATGATTTTATTGTCTTTTACTATTACCGCTCCAACCGGTGGATTGGGACTTGTTCTTCCAAGCCCTTTTCTTGCCAGCGATAATGCTAACTCCATATATCTTCTTTTAAGCATATTGTGCATTAATAATATTTTAACACTGCGAATACTAATATTATAGATATATAAGGCAATCCTTAGAACCAGAACGGATTAATTATTTTCAAGATGGCTCTCAATTCTCTTCTTCCATATTTTGAGGTCGTCATCTTCTCCCAACACGAGTGCCTTATCAATATATGAGAGCGCTTTTCTCTTATGACCCGCACCCTCATACGCCCTCGCCATCTCTATATAAATCTTCCTCTCCATACTTTCGTCATATCCCTCAGATGATAAAGCCCTGGAGAGATATGATATCGCTTTCTGATAATTTGGCTCTTCCCCAGTATTGAAATACCTGCCGAGATAATAATATATTGTGGAACTCGCACCGTATTTATTAGATGTATCCTCAATCACCCCCATAATCAAAGGGTTATCCTGATTTATCTCCATACACCTTTCTATACCGGAAAATACTATCTCATTTATCTTTTTGTCTTTAGATAGTTTAAGTGCCTTTGAGTAATTCAATACAGAAGAAGTATATCTCTGAACCTCTTCATCTACCCTTCCTAAACCCATATATCCATATGGAAGTGCTGGATTATCCCGGATAATTCTGATAAACATCCTCTCAGCACCCTCAATATCTCCATCCAGGAATCTATTCATGGCTTTTATATATTGTGCTTCTGCAACCAGGTAATAGAGCTTCGCCGCTCTCTTGGCGGTCTCATTTGCCTCTTCTCTATCACCAAAATTCAATTCATATATCGCCTTTTGATAGAGCATTATGGCTCTGCATTCTTCCAGACCCCTTTGAGCCATTATCCCCACGCCTCTATTATCATATTCCCTTGTTAAACTCAGATATATCTCTATCGCCTTTTCATATTCACCTCTCTTCTGCAGATTAACTGCCTCCCGGTATTCGGTGGTTCCACCACTTGAGCAGTTTATAATCAAAAACAGTGAAATAATAACTATACACAGTAGTTTCTGTTTCATTCTATATCTACCTGTTATAAGACCTTCAGATTGCGATATTTTTCTACCTCTAATAAAAACGGTATGATATAAACTATATCAATAATTTTCCATTTTCCACAATTACTCTGTTATCAATTTCTAATATGCAGTTTTTAATAACGAAGTCAAGATGAATATTCGCTGAAACCTTCCCACCCATACTTTTATTATCCCCGATAGCAATGTGTATGGTCCCCATTACCTTCTCCGCTTCTATGATATTCGGCACCAGTGTTGCCTTATCATTCGTTCCTATACCAATCTCAGCAAGGTTCCTCTCGTTCCTGCCATATCTATTCAGTGTCTTCATCACAACATCCACTGCCCTACCACCATCCATACTAGTGAGATAACCATCCCTGAATTCCATCCTTACCGGCTTGTCAACATTCCCCGCCTCTGGAATAACTCCATCAATAATTACCACCCCATCTGCTGTATTCTCCACAGGTGCAGAATAGACCTCTCCCGCAGGTAGATTGGAGAATTTCCCCGGTTTATCTATAATGCCTGTATCCGCATTAAACCTCCTGCCTTCAACAGAGAATGTTAACACCTCTCCATTACCGCTGATAATCCTAACAGATTTTGCATCTCTGAGCTCTTCGGCGAGTGTTATGCTTCTCTTTCTAATTGCTGAATAGTCAGCGGTTAGGGTTCTCCTAACAATGTCTTCAGTTATATCAGGCATTGAGGCGACTCTCGCACCGTTCTTGATGGCTCTTCTGGTTGCCTCTGTATGCGAAAGCGACATGGAGGTGATAAGAAGAAGAATATCGTTCTTCGTCATTATCTCTGATACCTCCTCAGGGGGCTCTTCTCCGGATACAGACATCTTCTTCATCAGCACAAACAAGCAATTTTGTGTTTTATTCAGTGCAAGATACCAGAAAGGCAGTGCTACACCTATACATCCCTCATCGGATACAACTAAAACCTTTTCGTTATTCTTCAGATTAAAACAAGTATCATATACATTGTTGACCGCCTTTTTCATCTTCTCGTCAAAATCAAACATATCAAATACCTCCAATCAAAGCACGAAACCAAAATACATCATTACCATAGTGTCATTAGCTGGAACAATATAAGGGTAAACCACATTAACCTTTTCGTCACCAAATCTGTGTTCCTCTTCTGACAAGTGTATCTCCGGCTCCTCACCACCATTTTCATCCCAGCGTTCAACAATCACTGGGACATCATTAGAAATTCGCCACAGAGACAGGGTCTGTAGAAGATGTATGTGAAGGTCAACCCTTGAGTTCACCAGTATTTTCATTCCAAAATGCATAGTTATACCACCGAGAATGGATTTCACACTGGTATTATTAAAAGTTTCAACCGATTCATAAACCCACTTATGTGACCATGTGTCGTAGGTATAATATCTGGTCTCCTTTACATATCTCCCACTTGCTGATACATAAAACAGTCCTCCCCCAACTCCTAAATATGGGGTAATTCTATCTCTTGGTAGAATAAAAAAGTATAATCTACCGGTAGTGCATAACTCCTGCTTTCGGTTGTTAAAAACTATCTCATGATACTCATAGAACTGGTCATACCTCTTACACCTATAATATGTAGCCCCGAAGCCCGCCTGAACATAACCACCTTCGTCTATGGAGTGCATAAGGGCTATATCCAAGCAGATGTATGGTGAATTGAAGCCATAGTTATTTTCACCACCGCTGGTCCCTATACCCGGCATAAGTATCCAGCCCTTCTTTGGTTCATAAATGGCAGATTCATCCTCATCAATGTTTCCATAAGGTATGGATACACTTTGAAGCAAGATAAGACCTGCTAATACATATAGAAACTTACTCACCACAAACTATTATAACCTATGAGTATTAAAAAATACCAGAATACTTATAACTATTCTAAAACACGATGAATCACCTAAGTATCTATCTGGGCTCTCTGTAACCTACCAGAATAATCAATGTAAACGCTCTTCCATTCAGTATAGAAATCATACACAGTTGTTCCCGACTCTCTATGCCCGTTGCCCGTGTCCTTGACACCACCGAAGGGTAGTTGTATCTCAGCACCAATGGTTGGACCATTTATATAGGTAATACCCGCTTCAATATCTCTTATCGCCCTGAATGCTCTGTTTACATCTCTCGTGTAAATACTTGATGATAATCCATACTGTGTGTTATTCAACACATCAATTGCCTCCTCCAGCGACCCAACTGTTATTACCGAAAGAACCGGACCGAATATCTCCTCCTGGGCAATTCTCATGTCGGGTTTAACCTCATCAAATATCGTTGGTTCTATGAAGAAACCCCTTGTATAATTACCTGTGGTGAGAGCTCCTCCTCCACATACGAGTTTCGCTCCCTCTCTCTTGCCTATCTCAATATATTCAAGAACCGTCTTCCTCTGCTCTTCACTTACCATTGGACCCATATCAATGCTCTCATCAAGCCCATCTCCAATCTTTAACCCTCTGGCTCTTTTTACCAGTTCTTTCAACACCTCGTCATGGACATCACGGTGAACAATCAATCTGCTCGTGGCGGTGCATCTCTGACCGGTAGTTCCGAAAGCACCCCAGAGTGCTCCCTCAAGTGCGAGCTTAAGATTAGCATCTTCCATTATTATCTCTGCGTTTTTCCCGCCCATTTCAAGTGATACAGGTTTTAGAAGTGCTCCACATCTTTCTGCAATTCTTTTACCAACCTCTGCTGAGCCAGTAAAAGAAATTCTGTTAACCTTTGGATTATCTATTATCGCCTCACCTACCTCACTACCAGTCCCACAGACCATATTTACTACACCGGGTGGTAACTCTGCCTCCTCAAATACCTCCATAAGAAGTGCAAGTGATGCAGGCGTAAGAGTGGCGGGCTTTATGACGCATGTGTTTCCACTTATCAGGGCAGGAAACAGTTTCCAGGTTGGGATGGCTATAGGGAAGTTCCACGGTGTAATCATTCCGCAGACACCGACAGGCATCCTCACACTCATAGCGAACTTATTAGGCAATTCTGTCGGGACGGTCTCACCGAAGAGCCGCCTGCCTTCCCCTGCGGTATAGTATGCAGTATCAATACCCTCCTGAACATCGCCTCTGGTCTCCATAAGTATTTTGCCCATCTCCCTAGTCATCACTCTCGCTATCTCTTCCTTCCTTCTTGTCAGGATGTCTCCTACCCTTTGAAGATATAATCCTCTCTTGGGAGCAGGGATAAGATGCCATTTCTTATACGCTTCAAATGCTGAATCAACTGCCCTGTCCACATCCTCCTTTGAACTCCTCGGGAATAGCCCTATTATGTCGTTAGTGTTAGCAGGGTTTATGTTTTCTACATATTCCCCCGTAGAGGGTGCTACCCACTCCCCACCTATGAAATTGTTATATTTCTCTGCCATAATGCCTCCCTTATAAAATCATCTTTGAACTGAATTGATTATGCGATTATATATGTTTAACTACTGTTCAGTCAAGAACAGTCAACAATCAAGGAGTAAATATTTTACCTATGCCGTCGGATATAATACTTCCCAGAACTAATAATACTATACCTGATATGTAGTATGTCTTCCTTACAATCTCGTGGTCAACCCTGAATAGCAATACAATTAAATTTAGCATTACATATGCCAGTATAGAATAAGAGCCCGCAACAACCATCAACATTGAGACACCAATAAGAATTCGCCTTATTTGAAGCGGAAAATGGTGAAACATTGATGCTATAAAAACTATAACCGTCAGCGTGGATAAAATAATACCTATATTACCGGTTAGATAATAATAGATTATATTTGTAATATATATTATCAGAATAGGATAAGGAATACTATAATCACTATTCTCTATTCTATAAAAGATACCGAAAAGGGTGAAACTGATGAAGATAAATACTGCTTTTGCTGATAATCCATAGAGGTAAACACAGGCGACACCAATCAAACCAAAAAAGACCTCCCAGAGAAATCTCTTTAGTCGCTTTCTTTCACCTGCTACTTCATCTATTTTCTTTCTTGAGAGAAACCAGAAAACAGGCATTTTGCTTGATACACTGTAATCGCCCTCTCTGGTTCGTGGTATATAGTAGATTATTCTGCCACCCGAGAGTCGCTTTGAACTCCAGTAGGATGAGAAACCAATGATATCACCCAGTATAAAAGCTATAAATAGATACAATATCATTTGGTTATTTCCATAGATAAGAAGATGTTAACTGAAGTGGTTAGAGATAACAAGGAGATATTAAATTCAATTTATGTATGAATACCCTTTTAATCTTTGAGATAAAATTATCCAATTTGTTATAATACTGTTCAAGGAGAATGAAATGAGTAAGATACCATCAGTATCATCAAGGGCTCAGAGGGTTCCCCCATCACCAATCAGAAAACTGGTGCCCTTTGCGGACAAGGCGATTAAAGAGGGTGCAATGGTCTATCGTCTCAACATCGGACAGCCAGACATTGCCACACCCAAGCAGATGATTGATGCGATGAGAAATTTTGACCTAAATATTATTGCATACGGCAGAAGCGATGGTGAACCCCAACTGAAGAGGGAGTTCTCCAGATACTACCAGAGGAATGGCATTGACATAATGGAAGACCAGATAATTGTTACCACCGGGGGTAGCGAAGCCATAACCTTCGCTATGTCTGCCTGTGCCTCACCTGGTGAAGAAATACTGGTATTTGAGCCATTCTACACCAACTACAATGGCTTCGCATCCCTCCTTGGTATAGAACTTAAGCCCATTACCACCACAATTGATGACGGCTTCCACCTACCACCTGCTGACAAAATAAGACAAGCAATCACAGATAGAACAAGGGCAATACTAATCTGCACACCCAATAATCCTACGGGTGTGGTTCTCTCTACTGATGAGTTACTGACTCTTACTGAGATAGCAAACGATGCTAATATATTCATAATATCTGATGAGGTCTATCGTGAGTTCTGCTATGGTGATACTGAACATACCAGCATATTGCAGATATATAATTCCGAGAGTAATTCTATTCTCGTTGACTCAATATCCAAGAGGTTCTCTGCCTGTGGCGCAAGGATAGGTTGCATTGCATCAAGAAATGAAGAGGTGCTTTCAGCAATTATAAGAATGGCACAGGCACGTCTGTGCCCCCCGGTGATAGAACAGATTGGAACCATTGCAGCACTTCGCATACCATTTGAGGAGTATATTGGTAGTATGGTCTCAGAGTTCAAGGCAAGGAGGGATGTTCTAACAAATGAACTTAAAGGCATTGATGGTGTAGTTTTCAGGGAGCCGGAGGGTGCATTCTACATTCAGGTCAAACTCCCTGTTGAAAATAGTGAGGACTTCGCTGTATGGATGCTGACCGATTATAGAAGCGAACATAATGAGACGGTTATGCTCGCACCGGGAGCAGGTTTCTACGCAACGGAGGGTCTTGGTCTCAATGAGGTGAGAATTGCCTATGTCCTAAATACAGATGACATCAAGAGAGCTATAAACTGTTTAAGAGACGGACTATGTCTATACAAGAACCGAACTTGATAATGAGGTGAAGATATGAAGTATTACTTTATCACATACTTTGTTATTGAAGGTGATGAAATAGACGGAACATTTTGTAAGAGTGATTACACCTGGGGTATATACAATAGCGTAACGAACACACATCCAGCAAAGTGGCTTATGAAACAGAACAAAGAGAACAACTTAAAGTGCGTAATAATCAACTTTCAAGAGATAACAAAGGATGAATACAACGACTTTAATAAAACATTTGCTTTCTTAAGCAAAGATAATTAGCAAGGAGTGTTATATGAACATATCTGAATCGGTAGATAGATTGAATAAGATGATAGAGGATGTAGGTGCTTCGTTTATTGACCTGAAGTTCTGTGACCTCTATGGCAGGTGGCACCATCTGACCATTGACACCAGTATAATAGGCGAGAAACTTTTCACCGTGGGAATAGGAATAGACGGCTCAAGTATGGGTTATAAGAGCATAGAGAGTGGAGACCTCACCATAATACCCGATATTAACACAGCATTTGTTGACCCCTTCTACGACCTGCCCACAATATCAATGATATGCGATATAACCGAATCAAGTATTGAAAAACCATTCCAACTTGACCCAAGATTTATTGCAAGAAAATGCGAGAGTTATCTTTCTAACACGGTCAATGGTGCTACGGCACTCTTCAGCCCCGAATTTGAGTTCTATCTGTTTGATGAGGTAGAGATTGCAGTAAAGCCCCATTATTCATGCTTCAGTTTACTATCACTTGAGGAAGACGAGACAGGTAGAGGTGCCGATATAAGACATCAGGAGGGTTATCACCATATTCCCCCTGCCGACGCCTTCAACAACTTTAGAAACAATCTATCTATGATGTTGAAGGAAGCCAACATACCACTGAAGTATCATCATCATGAAGTAGGCGCTATGGGTCAGCAGGAGATTGAACTTGGATTTCTTCCCCTTCTTAATATGGCGGACAATGTGATGATGGTCAAATACTTTGTGAGAAATCTTGCATATAAAGAGGGTATATCCGCAACATTCATGCCTAAACCAATTCAAAACGCATCAGGAAGTGGAATGCATATACACTTATACCTAGAGAAAGATGGAAATTCATTATTCTATGATGGGTCAAAGCCATCTTGCTTATCGGATACGGGTATGAAATATATTGGAGGCATTCTTAAAAACGGTAAAGCTCTTTTTGCGTTCACCAATCCATCGGTAAACTCTTATAAACGACTATGCCCACACTATGAGGCGCCTGAGTATTTATTCCACTCCGAGGCGAACAGAACAGCAGCTATAAGAATACCATCTTATGCCAAGAATCCACAAGAGATGAGGATAGAGTATCGCCCATCTGATGCTACCGCCAATCCATATCTATCCTTCTCTGCCCTTCTTCTGGCGGGTCTCTATGGGATTAGAACCGATATTCAGGCACCCGACCTAGTGGTTGGCGATTTTGAGTCACAGCCGAGTAAAGTGAAGAAGAGATTTGATAGGGTTCCATCCAACCTGAAAGAAGCACTTGACGCACTTAAGAGGGAACACGAGTTTCTGATGGTAGATAATATATTTACCGAGGAGCTCATAAATGCCTGGATTCTCCTCAAGAGCTCTGAGATAGATATGATTGAGAAAGGTATATCGCCAATGGAGTTCTACCTTTATTATGATACATAAGATGAGGTGATTATATATGTTTAACGAGAAACTTCTGGATATACTTGCCTGCCCCGTATGTAAGGTGGGTGTAGAATATGACAGGGAGAATCAGAAACTAATCTGCACAAAGTGTGGCAGGAGATATAGAATAGAGGATGGAATCCCTATTATGCTCATAGAAGAGGCTGAGCTCCCCGAGGAGGACTAACTCCAAGTATGGCGACTGTCAGGGGGCGACACCATAGATATTCAAGTATAGAGCGACTTATAAGAGACCCCATAACTCACCTTCCCAGAAGACATACACTTCCAAGGTTATTAAATCTTATTTCTGTTCAGGTAAGCAGGTTATTGAAACTGCCAAGAGTCATCGGCTACCCCTATAATATACTCATTGAACCGACCAACGCTTGTAATCTGAAATGCCCTCTATGCCCCACCGGTGCAGGGCTTATGACAAGGAAAGTGGGTTTTATGGATTTTGATAACTATAAGGCGCTAATAGATGAGATGGCACCTTTCTTATACACCATCACGCTTGCCAATCTGGGAGAACCGCTTTTGCACCCGAGAATATTTGATATGGCTGAGTATGCTTCTAATAGAAATATAGCGGTCTATCTATCAACCAATGCTCATTTTATCAAAAGGGAAGATATTCTCAGGTTAGTCACATCCGGTTTTGAGAAGATAGATATCTCAATTGATGGAGCATCAGAACAGACATACCAGATTTTTCGCAGGGGTGGCGACTTCCACCGTGTTATAAAAACCATAGAACTCTTATCAAAAGAGAGAAATAAGAGGCGAAGAAAAACACCATTTCTAAACTTCAACTTCATAGTTATGAGACATAATGAACATGAGATTGAGAATGCACAGAAATTGGCAACCAAACTGGGTATGGATAACCTGCAGTTAATTGCTGTAAGTATCCCCCACTACAGGAAAATGAGCAAGGAGGAGGCACTTAAATATCTTCCCACCAATCCTGAATACAACCGGTTCAAAATAGGTCGTCTGGGTCCCGAACTAAGGGAGAAGCGGAAGGAGGGTGAGGCATGCATCTGGGCTTTCACTCGCTCGGTAGTCAACTGGGATGGCACTGTGAGTCCCTGCTGTATTGATTACGATTGCACACATCAATTCGGCAATGCATTTGATGAAGGTCTTAAGGTAATATGGAAAAACAATAAGTATGTCTCATTTAGAAAGAAACTCCTTAATGAGATAAATCTCATTCCTGTCTGCTCGGACTGCTCTGCTACGATAAAATAATTCAATAAATTACTATTTATAACAAGAGATACATATAATATCATTCATTATATGTCAGAATCGCAATTATACAGTATGACTGGATATGGCTCATCTATCGGGGATATATCCATTGGGAATGTATGCATAGATTTGAGAACTCTGAACCACAGGTATTTAGATATAAACATAAATTTACCCTCTACCCTACAAACATTATATATGGATTTCAGGAAGGTTATCTCTGATAGTTTTACCAGAGGTAATATATATTGCCATGTTCTTCTTACACCTAATCCAGAGGTCACCTATGTGATTGATAAAAATATAATGAAGCATTATATGGATACATTATCTAACGCAATGTATGCTCTCAACATTCCAGGCGAGGTTGATATATCATTGATTATGAACCTACCCGGCGTTTTATCACAATCAAAGATATTAGAATCCCAACTGTGGGGTGAGATTGAACCGCTCTTGAAATCAGCAATTGCGGAGGCAGTCAGAAGCAGAAGAGATGAAGGCAAGGCACTGGGTGATATACTCCTATCTATGACGAATAGTTTAGAAAATAACCTTAAAACCATAGAGATGGAGTTTAAGAAATCAAAAAGCACCATTATGGCAACCATCAAAACCCGTCTT
>QMNJ01000020.1 GCA_003647715.1 Candidatus Coatesiibacteriota bacterium | reverse complement strand
TGTCCTCGTCAGAAAGACCTTACCACTGACTCCAATAAAATCACCTATGTCTATCAAATCAACAAAATCCCATTGGTGCTCACCCAAATTATCCTGCTTTAAATATAATTGTATTTTTCCTCCCATATCCTGGATATCAAGGAATATTACCCTACCGTGCTCTCTCTTTGCCCTCACTCTTCCCGCCGTCTTCACCTTAATGTTTTTAGATGATAAATCATCAAACTCATCTATAATCTCTGATATCCGGTGAGTCCTCTCATACCTGTGAGGATACGGGTCAATACCCATCTCCTCAATTTTTCTCAGCTTTTCAAGGCGAATTTGAATCAACTCGTGGACATCATCAATTCCCTCTTCTCTACTCATCCTCATCATCACCTCCAGAACCACCAATTCTACTTACTCTTCTCTGACCTCGCCTTAAGATATGCCTCAATGAATGGCGAAATATGACCATCAAGGACTTCACCTGTGTCCGTTAACTCAACCCCAGTTCTGTGGTCCTTCACCAACCTGTATGGATGCAGTGTGTATGTTCTTATCTGACTTCCAAACTTCACAGACCTCTTATCCCTCATACTATCTATTCTGCCCTCTATCTCCTCCATCTCTATCTGATGGAGCTTTGACTTCAGAATATTCATTGCAACCGCCTTGTTTACGTGCTGTGACCTCTCGTTCTGACACGAAACCACTATGCCAGTTGGAATATGGGTAATTCTTACCGCAGAGTCGGTAACATTCACATGTTGCCCACCTGGACCGCTTGCTCTGAATGTCTCCACCCTCAAATCACCCGGGTCTAACTCTACATCTATATCCATCTCAATATAGGGAATCACCGACACCGCGGCGAACGAGGTATGCCTTCTGTGACTGGCATCAAACGGTGAGATTCTGATTAGACGGTGAACTCCCGACTCTGATGAGAGATATCCATATGCGTATTCTTCTTCTACTAGAATCGTCGCTTCCTTGATACCCGCCTCTTCCGCTGGCTGATACGATATCAACTTAAATTCAAAACCCTCCCTCTCCAGGTATCTTATATACATTCTAAATAACATACTTGCCCAATCCTGGGACTCAGTTCCCCCAGCCCCAGGAGATATTGTTATAAGAGCAGGTCCCTTATCATACTCACCGTCCATATATCGCTTCAAACTCTCTCTCTCAATCTTGCCAGAAAATCTCTTTAACCTTGCCGACATCTCGGACAACAGCTGATTATCATCCTCTTCCTCAAGCATAGTAAGACCGGTGCCAATATCATCCAACTCACGCTCAAAATCCCTCATTGTCCTCAGCACCTTATCTACCTCTGAAAACCTCTTCTTCATCTCTGTCGCCTTCTCCTTATCCTCCCATACATCCTCCGAAGATAAAAACTTCTTCAATCGCTCTCTCTCTTTCTCAAGGTTCTCAACATCAAAGATACCCCCTTAACGAGTCAACCTCTCCCTTCAGTGTCTCCAGGGCTTTCCTCAATTGTTTAATATCATCCAATATCATACCTCCCGTGTAAACGGCAACTTATCCTTAACGAGACCATAGGTTAATAGTAATATACCACCAATTATAAAAAACAATAAAGGCATTAATCTGTGCCGGCTGAAAAATGTAGAATCACTTCTAATTCGCACCAGGTCATTCAAATATGTATATTTATATAAATCGGTCCTGGCAATTATACCACCATCAGGGGCGATAATAGCACTCACTCCGGTATTGGCACACCTAGCAACCCACCTATGCGTCTCCACAGCCCTCATACATGATGCAGACATATGGAGATGTGGCAGGGTTGTCCTGCCAAACCAGGCGTCATTGGTTATCACTACAAGAAGATTGGCACCCTTCTCTATGTAATTTACTGAATGCTCGGGAAATATTGACTCAAAACATATGAGAACGCCGAACTTTGCGTCTTTCGCTCTGAATATGATACGTTCCCTGCCCTCGGAAAAATTCCCCGCCTCCTCCATCACCTTCTCAAGTATTGGTATCTTAGCCCTCCAGGGAACCTTCTCGCTGAACGGAACAAGATGCATCTTATCGTATCTCCCCATAAACTCACCACTATCAGATATGAGAACCGCCGAGTTATAAGAATACCTCTCATCACCCCTATACTCAGCAAAAGGCACACCCGATAAAAGATAAATTCCCTTCTTTTCGGCAAATTCCTTTATCTCATCTAACCTGTGTGGAAAGTCACCCAGATTGAATGGTATAGATGTCTCCGGCCAGATTACCATATCCGGCTTGCCTTGAGCCATAGATAGATTGGTGAGAGAGTAAAACTTCTTTAGTGTTATCTCCCTATAGTCGGCGTCCCACTTAACATCTTGCTCTATATTCCCTTGTATTATTGCAACCCTGAAATCACCGCCATCATTAATATCTGGTCTCAATATAAAGCCAATCAATAACAAAATGCACAATACCGTAACTGCTGATATCAAACTCCCTATTCTCACCTTACTGAAATCTCGTAAGGCGAGAAAGAGAAGTGAATTGATAAGAACTACTATAAATGATACCCCCCACATACCTGAGATTGAGGCAATCTGAATCAGAACCGGCACCTTATACAATACATGCGAGATACCAAGCAGAGTAAAACCAAAGTATCCAAACGACATCACAATCTCCATTGCGGTCCAGGTAAACGGCGCAGAAAGCCATACAGGAATACCTCTATCTCTCAATAAAGAAAACACAAAAGCAAAAGCACCATAGAAGAAAGAGAGGTAGATAAGTAGCATTACAAAACCAGCGAGAGTGATGGTCATGATTGAATAAAGTATTAGAATTACAAAATGAAGCCCAAATACATAACCCACCCCAAATGCTCTGATACCACTTCTGCCCTCCAGTGCCATAAATAATGGTATGAGCGCAACGAAGACCAGATACCACTGATTTAGACCTGGGAATGCGATAAATAACAAAACAGCCGATATTACTGCACCAAGTTTTGAAACGCTTTGCATTATAGGAGTGATTTTAACAGCATTAAAAACGACCAGTCAAGAATTTGAAAGCAGACCTGAACACATCTAATTACTGCCTGTTAGTATATTTCAGAGTAAAGTGGAATGCTGAGCCCTTTCCCACCTCGCTCTCAGCCCAGATACTGCCACCATGTCCCTCAACAATCGCCTTTGATATGGCAAGACCAAGACCCATACCCATAGTTGAGCGCCTGTCACTCATATCCGCCTGATAGAACTTGTCAAATATCCTTTTTAACTTCTCTTTAGGAATACCTGGACCCTCATCCTTTACTATTATCTCTACCTCATCATCTTTCGGAATCTCAATGATAAATACCTCTGAGTTAGATGGGGAGAACTTAATGGCATTAGAGAGAATATTATTCATCAACTGATTTATACGATGTCTGTCAAGCAGGAGTTCAGGAATTTGTTTTCTATTGAATGTTATTGTTATACCCTTATCCACTGCAATAGGGCTAACCTCATTTATGGACTGCTGTATAATATCATTCAGGTCTGACCGTTCCTTTGTCATGGTCAACTTACCAAGTTCTATACGGGAGTAGTCAAGGAGGTCGTCAACCAAACTGGATAGCCGTCGTGACGATATATGTAAACTTTTTATCGCCTCCTTCTGAGCCGGGCTTATAGAGCCCAGAAGACCATCCTGCAATATCTCAGTATATCCAATTACAGATGTCAGGGGTGTCTTCAGTTCGTGGGAGATAATATTCAGAAATTCGGTTTTTGCAGCATCCAGCTTCTTCAACTCCTGGTGAGACCTCTTTATCTCTTCATGGGCTTTCTTTAACGCCTCTTCCGCTTTCTTTCTGTCGGTGATATCTATTATACCCAAAAGGACTGCTGGCTTTGAATCGAAGTAGATTCTATTCATAGATAAGAAGACAAAAACATCCTCACACATACTGCTCTTCAACTGCACCTCTTTCTTATATGACCTTATAACGCCATCAAGGATGAACTTCATTCTGTTCCTCAAGGTCTCCAGGTCTGCCTCAGCCACCAATTCTCTCATCTTCATCTTTTTGAGTTCATCAAAGCCATAGCCCACTATCTCCTCAAAGGCACGATTGCAGAATATTATACTCTTTTCACTATGTATTGCTATACCAACAGGCAGATTTTCAACCAGCACCCTGTATTTCATCTCTGAAGCAATAAGGTTTGCCATAGCACGTCTTAACATGGTGATGTCTATAATGTTCGCCAGAACATACCTCTTGTTCCGATAAACTACGGGCACAATCTTCGCCTCAACGAATATACTCCCAGCTCCACCCTCCTTTATCACCTTAAGCTCCAGCGTCTCCATATCTGACTTGCCCGATAAAACTTTTCGGTATGCACCAATAAAAGCACCTCTGTCTTCCGCTGATATCTGTTTGAAAATCTCATCCGGCTTATTCGCCTTATCTCCAAATATCTCATCTATATGCTGATTCCGGAACAATACCTGCTCATCGCTGAATATCATTATACCCACCTGTGATACCTCAGCCAGAGTGCGATACCTCTCTTCCGACTCCTCTAATGCAATTATCATCTCTTTCTCTCTGGTGACATCCTGCAGAAAAGTTATATCCATATCCGAATCAGGAAGCATCCTGGAGGTGACCCTCACCACTCTTGGGATTTGTGATTTGGTAACCGTAATAATCTCATATGTCTCCGGTGCTTTATGTGGCGCCACCCGTCTCACATCATGTATCTTCGCCACCTTGTCCTCAACTCCCTCAGCTAGTATCACACTTATATCCTTCCCCTTGACCTCATCTCTGGTGTAACCGAATAGCTCCTCAAAAGCCCTGTTCACCTCAACAAATCTCCTCTTTGAATCGGTAATAGAAATGGGAAGTGAAGCATTTTCAAAGAGCGCCCGATAGTGCTTCTCCGATTTAGCCAGCGCCTCCTCTACCTCCTTCAGTTCAGTAATATCAACTCCAGTCAAAAAGGATACTCTCTCACCCTTATAGGTGATTAAATTTGATGTAAGATTTACCCATTTTACCACTCCACTTTTGGTTATGACCCTGAGGTTAAGGTTAATCTTTGTATCATCCCCCTCCCCCCTTCTCTTAAGCACATCCATCACTATATCCCTATCATCAGGGTGCACAAATTGAATGATATCCTTGCCCTCCCACTCCTCTCTGGTATAACCACCTATCTTCTCCACTGCTTTATTCACATACCTGACCACTCCACCCTTATGAATAACAATCCCAGCACCTATGGTATCAAGAAGCATACTCTGAAATCTCTCGCTTTCAGAAGCCCTTTCACACACTATATTGCTTACTATGTAATTGGTAAGGATATCCTTGATACTTGATAATATCCACTCTTCATCATTGCTTAACTTTCTCCCCTTCTGGATATAAATCACTGGAACACCCACCAGGTCTCCCCTGAACTTCAACGGTAATAAAAACACATCTACATCAGCTGGTGCCTTCTTCATGCGGGATAGACGCCTGTATATCACAAACCTGGTTGTGTTTTCCAATCTCCCTATCTCTTCATCAACCGACCAGCCAGGTTCATACTTTCCTATACTGGCAACCTTTTGAACACGGTTGTCGTCAATCACCCAGAACTCACCACCAAGCATCTGAAACTTCTCGGTAACTCTGGTCAAAAATGCCAGGCACAATTCTTCAAGATTCTCCGACTTCCCAAGAGAGGTCAGTATATCAAATGCAATTGATAAATTGTGTACCCCCTTATCTACGACCTCGCCTCTATCCATTACCTAACTATCCCCTCGCTAATCTCTGCTATATATAATTCTACTACTATCTATTACTTGATACTTCAAAGAAAATCCCCTTGATTACCTTTTCCAATACTTCTCCAGTTGAAATTCCCACTTCTACTTCCATAATCCTTTCTAACAAATGAATAATTCATGCAGTGATTAATCAAAGTTTAACAGAAAATTTGGAACCAAAATCTATATGCCAATTAAAGAAACTATATCGCTTCAAGGAGCAACTATCCAGGCGTCTGAGTAGCCAAGATTGCGCAGTTCATCACGCAGTGTCTCTGCCTCTTTTCTGGTTCTGCAGTCACCAACTCTAACCTTCCAGTATTGACCTATATGCTCAACATAGACCATCTTGCCAGGCAGTTTCATCCTTACCTCTTCCGCAACCTTATCCGCTCCGGTCTTAGTAGAGGAGGCAATAACCTGAACCCTATAAAACGGTCCCTCATAACTGTATGTTGTTTCTGTTGTACCTCCTTCACTGTATGGCTGTTCATAAACGGGCGCCTCACCTCCATCTTCTTCGCCGATAAAACCCTCCACCACAAACTCTGTCTCATCCAGCTCCTCTATATCCTCATCTAGCGTGTCATCGGGAGGTATTATCTCACCATAAATAACCTCCTCTTTCTCCACATTCTCCTCATCTGTCCTTGATACATCACCCGAACGAGTGGTGCAACCATACAGAGAAAGAAGAAGCACCACACCCATAGCCAATATCAACTGTAATACCAATCTCATATACTCCTCCCCATATCACATTAAAGTTTACCAGAAATCCAGCAAATATTTGCCCTTAATAAATCACTACTCTCCTAAAATCACTGACATATCCATCCGTAAGTTGAAGTATGTAAACACCGTCCGCAAGACCGATGTCATCCCTATCAAATATGAAATTATGCTCTCCCCTCTCTGAATTGACAGAATGCACATTCATCAATCTACCTGAGATGTCAAACACCCTCAACTCAATCTGACCAACATCACCATTTACAGTGTAGTTCACTATTGCAGTGTGAGACAGCGGATTGGGATAGACCATAGCAAACGCAAAAGATGGGCAGGTCTGTGGGTAGACCCTGACGGTCGCCAGCACATCCTCACTATCCCCAGATACACCCGTCAGGGTATATTTCAACTGTTCGTTTACCACACTGTCGTCAACATATCTAAATGGTGATGAGCCAACAATCAGGTCATCGTTTACTTTTGCCTTAAGCGAATTAACTACCCCGTAATCTTGAACTACCCCCATCTCCCTGTAGATGTTATATCCATCAAAACAATTGTCAATGATTTGCCACCTGAGTATTATATCGTCACCTTTTCTCTCAGCAGAGAAGGCGACATCGAACAGACCTACATCTATCTGATTAAAGAACAGATAGTTACCGGTTGAAGAATGCCAGTTTGTGACCCCAAGGTCAAGTGAAACAGAAAAAGTATAATCCACCTCAATGTTATCATCTCCATCTGATGGTGGTTCTGCAAACGATATCCAGCCCTCCTTGTAGTCATAGCAGTAATCAGTGTATGGTATCACCTCACCGTCCACCCTTACATCTCCTAACTGATATACTGGCTTATGGTCAAGATAGTAAGTATGTCTTACTCCATCGCCACTAAGATAATCAGTGGTATATACGAGACCGTTGGAATCAATATCACCCCATACCACTGTCTCACATACCAGTTGACTTGATTTAGATGGTTGCCACTCCCATGATGGTTCTGACTCAAGCACCCCATCTATGTTTTCAAACACCACAACCGGCTCCCACCAGCCACCACTTGCAAGGTCAAGGTCACCGTCATTATCTACATCCCCGAATGCAACGCAGGAATAATACTTCATATCATCAACACCACTGACCCAGGAGGCGGTGCTCTCCAGTTCTCCCCCCTGATTGATGTAAACTCGCACCCTGCTATCTTCTGATGTCAGTTGTTCGTTGTCAGCAACCGCCAAATCAAGCCAGCCATCCCCATTGACATCCCCAAGCACACACCTAATTGAACCCCGCTTCTCCGTTGAAACCCAATCGGGACTGTCTCTAAAATAGCCACCCTGGTTAATAAACGCTACATTCTCCTCTCCATCGCAGGCAACGACGAGGTCAAGCCAGCCATCTCCATTGATGTCGCCCGCAAATACATCGGACCCATAAAATGAATCAGCAGACGACCAAACGGGAAACACACTTATATTACCATCATCATTCCTATATAGTAGTATGGGGCTCTTGACTCCAATATATCTATTACTGCTTGCAGTAGCTATGTCCAGGTCTCCATCACCATCAAAATCAATAAGGCATACACCAAAAGTATGGTTGAGAACCCCGCTATGCCAGGATGGCTCGCTCTCCAGACCATCTCCGGTGTTGAAATATACCTCATCCGCATACGCCTGTTCTCCACTACCCCAGAAGTTTCCTATAACCATATCCATAAAGCCATCTTTATTAAGGTCTCCACAGGCAATATGGGCTCCATAGTCCTCATCACCCGAGCGCCAGGATGCTTCCTCTTCAAATATATTACCGGTGTTATAATAGACGCAGTTATAGTCACTGCTCATATCGTTGCCATTCCCGCAAACAAAGTCAAGCAGAATATCACCATTTATGTCAACAAATGCACCACCAGTTGAATAATCGTCATAGTCCGCCTCATCAGATGTCCAGTCGGGTTCATCAGAAAGCTCTATGACCCCGATAACTGGACAAACAGGGAACACTACCAGCAACACATAAAGTAAAAATATTGACCTCATAATACTTATATAATTATATTCTATTCAAAAGGTTTATTCAATATGATAGGATAGAAGGTTGAGAGAAAATGGGCAGAATACTTTGTCTAACATTGGTATTCTTTCTACCCATCGCCATAATGGGTGATGTTGATATAGAATCATTTATCGGCGAGAGGAACTACATCATCTCTATAAATGAATTACCAATAGGTGAAATGACCGTCACCAGGGCGGTTGAGGGTGACTATCTACTGCAGGAGAGAGAGATAAATATTGAGATAGTGAGGAGTGGTGAGAAGGTGACACTCACTCTCAATGAGAATATAAAACTTAACTCAGATGGTTCCCCCGTCTCTTTCTCCTACACCGAGAATAGCAATACGGGGCTCAGAGAGATATCAGGTGAGATAGTGGGTAATTTAATAACCCTAACTGGTTCTAATAATGGGAAGGAGATAAAACCCACCAGAATGAAGTGGGACAATGACTTCATACTTGACGATATGATATTTATGCTACCTATCATAAGAGAAGACATAAGCGAAATAACCACCGATGTCTTTTACCCCCAGTTTGTGGATTTCATAAAGACCCGCATAACCATCAGTAAAACAGATAGCGGGTATGAGGTGATATGTAAAGACAATCTATCTGAATATAAACCAACTATTTACAGAACTGACCATCTGGGATGGCTCACATTTGTCTATGATAGTTCCCTTGGAATACCACTTACAATAAAGCCAGGTTCTCTTGAATTGGCAAATGAGTTTGACATAATAGAGACATTCAGAGTAGGAGTTTTCGGTTCAGATAGCGCAAGAAGATTCAACCTACACTTCAATGGAGAGATATCTGAGGGACTCTTTCCGGATGGTGACTTCCAGGAAGTCAGTTACATAAGCGAAGATACAGTTCAGGTATATGTCCACAAGAGGAGAGTAGAGAAGATAGAAGGAGACGCATATCTCTCATCTGGTTCGCCATATTGGACAGGAGATGAGCGTCTGATGAAGATAATCACCAGCGTTGAGAGAGAAAACTCTGGGGGGAAGAGGGCTCTTGCCAAGGCACTTTCAAAGTGGGTAAGCAAAACACTGGTAAAAAAGGATTTCAGCCAGATACAGGGTGATGCATTAAGCGCCCTTGATTATGGTGGAGGTGACTGCAGTGAACATACCTACCTCCTTGTGGGACTATTGAGAACCGCAGGAATACCTGCGAGAGGGGTTGTGGGGCTCCTCAGGTCTGGGGATTACTTCTACTATCATATGTGGGTAGAATACTGGGACAAGGGCTGGCAACCACTTGACCCCACCATTGGAACAATGAGCGTCCAACACATAAAATTAATCAACCTTCCCCCCGAAGGAGGGATGGATATTTACACCTTAAAACTATTAATAGAAGCACTGAATATCAAGAGAATAGAGGTGGTTGATTGATGGCGGATGAAAAGGACTACTATGAAATTCTTGGTGTCTCTCCAAATGCTACCACTGAAGAAATAAAGAGGGCTTATCGTAATATTGCCAAGAAATTCCACCCCGATGTAAATCCAGAACCTGAGGCGGAGGAGTTCTTCAAGCGGGCTTCTGAGGCATATCAGGTTCTATCTGACCCCCACAAGCGCCAGGTCTATGACACTTATGGCATAAATGGTCTCAAGCAGAGGGGATTCGCTGGATTCACATCAGTTGATGAGATATTCAGCACCTTCTTTGACGATGTATTTAGTGACCTGTTCGGCACCAGAAGGAGAAGGAGAAGAAAGCCTGGTCCCGAAAGTGGTGAAGACCTCCGATATGACCTATCAATCTCACTGGAAGAAGCATATTCAGGCAAAGAGTTTGAAATTACATTTGACAAAATGAAGATATGTCCAGATTGCAATGGATACGGTAGTTTAGAAGGCAAGGAGGCATTTACCATCTGCACCAGGTGTAATGGAGAGGGTCAGGTCGCACTCTCAAGGGGCTTCTTCACTGTGGCAACCACATGCGACCTATGCGGAGGTAGCGGTTACATACTGAGAAATCCATGCAAGAAATGCGGTGGGGTTGGAAGGGTGAGAGGTAAAGCCAAACTGAAACTGGAAATACCTGCAGGTGTGGATGAGGGAACCAGGGTGAAAATATCGGGGGAGGGTAATGCTGGCATAAGAGGTGGACCCGCAGGCGACCTCTACATCTACATTCACCTCAAACCGCACAATATCTTCAGGAGGGAGGGGGACAATCTCAGAAGTGAGATAGAGATAACATTTCCACAGGCGGTGTTGGGAGATATTATCCCCTTCAAAACCCTAAATGGGAACATTGAGGTTAAGATACCAGCGGGAATCCAGAGTAATGATACAATAACCATTCGGGGTAGAGGAATGAAGAAACTGAACAACAGGGGTTATGGAGACCTTATCATTGATGTTATCATAAAGACACCGAAGAAGCTTAGTAGGGAGGAGAAGAAACTTTACAAGAGGTTGAAAGAGATTTCAGAAAGTAATAGGTAAATACAAGTTCGTGTATTTACATTAGAAAGGAGAAATTATGAGAAAGACAATCGCTTTAATAATCGTTTTGATTTTCTTATTAACAATTGTTAGTTGCGAGAAGAGTGCTGAAGAAAAAGCACAGGAATTATTCAACCAAGCACAACTCTATCAGAAAGCAGAAGAGTATGATAAAGCAGTTGAGTTATATAGAGATATAATGGTGCTCTACCCTGAATTCACTAAAATAAATCAGGTAGAAACTAACAAAAAAGAGTGCCAGGTAGAATATTATTTTGATAAGGCAAAGACAGATATATCCTTTGAACGATATGAATCAGCAATGGATAACATCCAGGAATTGCTTAATATCAGACCAGACCATATAGAGGGCAACTATGCACTTGGATTCATATACCTCCGCCTCTCATACGATTACCTTATCTCATCCCAGATGATGGGTTTGAGTTATATGGACAAATCACTCCTTACCGCACAATCTAACGCATTCCAGCAACTGGCGAGGGAAAGATTTAAGAAATGTCTTACACTGAATGAGAACCATTATGCGGGACACAAGGGGATGGCACATATATACATATCAGAAGGCAAACTTGACCAGGCGATTGAGGAGACCAATAAAGCGATAACCTATGCACCTGAAGGAGAGAGAAAAGCAACTTGTATGGAACTTATGGCTCAAATATATATCACAACGGGAAACTATGAAGCGGCAGAAAATACCATAAAAGAGATAATTACAAAATACCCAAACAGAGGCGAGACATACCTATTGTATGGCAACTTTTATCTAGCCCAGAACAAGATAGATGAAGCAATAGATACTTTGAAAAAGGGAATGGAGCTTAACTTTGAGCAGGAAGCATACAAGGGCAAGATGCTTGCAACAATATCTTATGCCTACTCGTTGAAGAAGGACTATAAGAATGCAATAGAATACATAAAGAAAGCCATTGATATAGACATTATGAATAATACATATATGGACCAGTATATACAACTATATGCGATGAGCAAATAACCATAGTGATTATGGGTGGTTCAAGCGGGTGAGATTAAGACCTGGAAGGAAGAGAATAAACACAAACGAAATTCTCGCTGACGAGACCTGGCTCATCAATCAGCCCATAGAGGGTGAATTTTCAACCGTAGCGCTTTACCCAAACAACTACTGGATAGCTATGTCCAACCTTGAATACCACAAACTTATAATCAGAATGTTAGAATCTGGCAATCTATCAGTTGAAAGAGCATTTTATGACCCCGAAATATTGAAGCCCGGATACTCATTCTTTACCAGAACTCAATTTAGAAAGTTTAATATCACCGCCATAAGTTTATCCTATGAACTGGATATGCTCAATGCTCTCATCTGCCTGAAGAGCGGAGGCATACCCCTTCTATCAAAAGAGAGGGGAGAAGACGCACCATTTGTCATATTCGTGGGAGCTGTTCCAACGGCAAATCCCGAACCATTAGCCGACTTTGCAGACATCGTCTTTATTGGAGACCTTGAGGACGGCTTCATTGACATCCTGAGAAAACTTCTCAATCTTCATCGCACAGGAATACCCCGTATGGAGGCACTAAAAAAGATATCAACCATGCGAGGTGTCTATATCCCCGCACTATATAGAGCCACCTACTGGCGAGATAATCTATCATCTTTCCACCCCATAACTGGAGACACCCCTGATTTCATAAAAAGAGCATGTGCTAAGACGATAAATGACGACCCATCTAAGTCCATACTTATAACAAAACACACCAAGTTCTCTTGCTCATTTATGATTGAAATAAGTCGGGGCTGTCCCTATGAGTGTGGGTTCTGCCTTTACCGATATGCCAATTACCCACCTCGGTTCATTGACATTGGTGTATTTGAGAAAGAGCTACAAAATGCAAAAGACAAACTTGGTGACAAATTCAATCATATCTCTATTATCGGCTCTGCCATAGCCAACCATCCGAAGTTCCTGGATATTCTCAACATACTTCTCGCCAACGAGTTAAATCTGGGACTGCCTTCTTCAAGAGCTGAGCTTCTGAAACCCGACTATTTATCTTTACTAAAAAAACTGGGTATTCACACCATAACCATTGCTCCAGAGGTCGGCGACGATTCGTTGAGAAAGAAAATAGGCAAAGACACCACCACAGAAGAGTTCATAGAGTTCGCAAGTAATATTAACTCCCTAGCCATACCAAAACTGAAACTCTATTTCATTTTAGGTTTAACCACCAAGCCACAGGATGAAGTAGATTCAATTATCACACTAATTGAACGAATACACACGAACTATAAGGGGCATATAACCATCTCTGTGAATCCATTCACTCCCAAGGCGCAGACACCTATGGCTTTTTATGAACTACCGTCAGAGAAGGATTTGAAGAAAGCATTTTTGAACCTAACAAGAGCAATATACAGGGAAAACCTTGGAGAGGTGAAGAGCAAGAGTGTAAGGCAGGGGAGAATTCAACGATTGCTCTCCCTTGGCGATAGAAGGGTGAGTGAGTATTTGACCAGTTCACTCAAATCGAAGAAATTAAGAAATGTTTCAAAGGAGGAAGAGAAGTTCATACCAACACCTGATGGAATAAAACCATGGGACCACATAAGATTGCTATAACAAACCCCTGCTATGCTCCAAATTTCTCGCTTATACCCATAAGATTGAATAGAATGGGAAGGTAATCAGCAAACCTTATTCTACATATCCCCCCGCCCATGCACGCTCGCTCGGAGTAATTAGAAACACTATCAGAAACCACATTGGGTCCCCAGACGATTAATGGCACAAAATCTCCAGTATGGTCCATATAGGTGGTTGGTGTGGCATGGTCTGCGGATACTATAATATGAACATCATCCTCCACCTTACTGAGACCACCTATGATAAAACCCACCATCTCATCCACCATCTCAATGGCTTTTATCTTCATCTCAAAGTCACCATCGTGACCTCCGAGGTCAGGCGCCTTCATATTGGTAATCACGAAATCATAGGTGGATAGCGCCCTTATCGTGGTCTCTGCCATTGATGTGGGGCTGGTATCCATCCCCCCGGTTGCTGCCGGCGCCTCTAACAGTTCAAGACCGAGATACCTAGCTATGCCCTTTATCAAGCCCACCTCAACCACAGCAGAACCTTTAATACCATACTTCTTCTCAAACAATTCAACATGCGGTGCAGCTCCTGCCCCCCTCAGAAGGGCAATATTCGCCGGGTTCTTACCTTCATTCTTCCTGCTCTCATTGACAGGACTTCTTGAAAACATCTCAGCGATTACCTCCGTCAGTTTGTTCACCACCTCCGCGGTCTTCTCCGCCCCCTCTGAGAGTGGTTTGCTCTTCATAACCGGCATACCCTCCCTGTGCGGGTCAGTATCGCTAATCTCCGGCGAAAGCCCCTCACCCCTCAGAACCACCGCACCCCTATGAGCAGTTGACTGCCGACAGTAAACCCTGACACCATCTATCTCAATGCCATTTATAAGTCCCGCAAGCTCTGCGGTTCCATCACTCTCCTGAATCCTTCCTGCCCTCCTGTCAACAACTATGCCATTTCTATCTATAGTGGCGAAGTTCATCCTGAAGGCGACATCACCCGGCTTCACCTCAAGACCCGCTCCAATTGCCTCAAAGGGTCCCCTGCCTGTATAATACTTATATGGGTCATAGCCAAGAATAGCAAGATGAGCGGTATCACTTCCAGGTCTCACACCCGGCGATATGGGGTCTGCAATGCCACATATCCCCTCCTTCGCCATTCTGTCCATATTGGGTGTCTTACTCACCTCAAGGGTGGTCCTGCCATTGAGTTCGGGGACACCCCTCCCCGCCATACCATCACCTATGATTATCAAACCCTTCGCCATAATATCACCTTAATCCTTTTCAATATGCTCGTGCATAATAAACGGTCCTCTTCGCCTTCCTTCCGCACCTTATACATTTCTTCGCCTGCCATTTAACCTCTTCAAGGGGTATCACCCTCACCGTTGCTTTCGTCTCCTCCTGCACCGCCTCCTCACACTCTTCATCGCCACACCATCCAGCCATAATCAACCCAGCCCTCTCATCTATCAGCACCTTGAACTCCTCATAGTCCTCAGTGAATTGGATGTGCCCTTTAAGATAATGGTCTGCTCTCTTATATAGTTCTGCTTGAATTCTCTTCAGAATCTTTTTTACCACTTTATCTATACTCTCTATATCAACCTCTTCCTTCTCTCTGTTATGCCTTCTTACCACTGGCAAACTTCCCCTCTCAATATCCCTAGGACCCACCTCTATGCGCAGCGGAAC
>QMNJ01000019.1 GCA_003647715.1 Candidatus Coatesiibacteriota bacterium | reverse complement strand
CTATTAGTTAATCGTATTAGAACTCAAACAATGTTTCAATTTATTTTTTAAGTATTTGCTAATCTCACTTCTGCTATAATACCCATGATGGCTTTCATACGCAGAAAGGGTGAGTATTACTATCTTGTCCACTCTGTGAGGGATGGCGATACCGTGAAGCAGATTACCCTCGCCTATCTGGGAAAGAACCCATATATAAGCGACGAGATGAGAGAAAGAGTTGAGCAAGAGCACCCCGATATTGACATCGCCTGGGATGAACTGATGGAGGTGAGGGAGCAGGAAGATGACGATGAGTGGCTAAAGTGGGACTGACAATAATGCAAAATGCCGGCGATTCCAGATGATATGCAAAAACCTACCATCTCAATAATAATCCCCGTGGGCAATAAATCTGTCTATCTTGGAGAGGTCCTTGAGGGTATCTCAGACCAGACGGTAGAACCAAATGAGGTCATCGTCGTTGACGACAGGGTAACCGACTCATCTCTCGCCCCAATATGGAGAACCGACCTGCCGGTCAGGATTGTTAGCACCACAGAAGAGAGATATGGCGTCTCCTCGGCGAGGAATATCGGCGCTGATACCGCCACCGGCGATATACTGGTGTTCATTGATTCCGATGTGATAATGCCTGAGAATGCCCTGGAACAAATAGTGGTTGACCTGAAGCACTCCGATGGCGTTATAGGAATTCAGGCGAGGCAGTGCGGTTTTTACAACTTCGCATCCATATACAAAAACCAGTGGATGCGATATACATATCTGAGACAGAAGAGTCCGGTCTCATTGTTTTACACCTCGCTTGCAGGTATAAAGCGTGATGCATTTATCAAATCGGGTGGTTTCAACGAGGAATACCAGTCACCGAGTATTGAGGATACGGTATATGGCAATAAACTGGCTACAATGGGTTTCAGAATACACATTGATAAAAGGATTGAATACATTCATAAAAAGCATTATGGAATAGTGGATGTAATGAAGACCGACTACAGGCGGTCAAGGGACCTAACAATATATTTCGTTGGTTCATTCAAAAATGCTAAGAGACCGGGAACCTCGGTTCCAGTGCAATCGTTTATGGCGCTTCCCGCCTCCCTTGCAGGTCTCTCTTCAATCTTATTCTCGGTCTTCTACGGTTCAATTACATACTTATTAACCGGTCTGGGTCTTCTTATCATTACTTCCATTGTATCCCTTGATTTCACACTTCACATCAGAAAGGAAGAAGGGCTGAAAAAAGCAATACTATCCAGCATATTCATAATCGCTGATATGCTCTCATCATCCCTTGGGGTGGTTGGAGGAATAATTATGGGAATAACGAGGTGCTATTTGCACCGTAATAGAAGGTTCAGGTAAACAAGTCCATATATGTGTGGTAAAAGATGTAGAAGAGCAAATAGCCGATACCCGCATACATCACGCCAACCGATACAACCTTGTTACCCTGGAATGATACACCCGAGATTATCCATACCAGAACACCAAACATAGCTCCCACCCATCGGATTATAAAAACAACAATTGGAATAAAATCTCTGGCAAATTTTCTTAACCGCCTTTTTTTTATTCTCTCATCTACGAATTCAAGGATAAACGGTTGAAAAAGCGTGATAGAGAATGATATTAGAACTGCAACCCCTCCTGCGATGGTATTTCTTATCAGGTTTCCATAACTATCAATCCTTAAAATCAAGTTCTGCCCCAGCAAGTCCATCCACTCCAGCAATATTGACGCTCCCAGTGTTCCTAGAATGATGCCACCAAATAACCTCCCAAGTAATCTCAATAGTTCCATCGTAAAAATAATAACTTATCTAAATCTTGGAGAAAATTCAACTACTCATATCGGAGTGCTTCTATGGGGTCAAGAACAGATGCCTTATATGCGGGATATATACCGAAAAACAGCCCTACCCCCACTGAAAACACGAACCCAAGCACAACTGACCATACCGGTATGGTGGCTGGGAGTGTGGATAGTGAGGCAATCAGGAAGGCAACGCCTATACCCAGCACCACACCCCCAACCCCACCCGCGAAGCTCAAGGTGGCGCTCTCAAGCAGAAACTGCGTCAACACATCGCTCTTTCTCGCCCCCACCGCCTTCCTCAAGCCAATCTCCCTTGTTCTCTCTGTAACGCTTATTAACATCACATTCATTATGCCAATCCCGCCCACCAAGAGCGAGACCGCCGCAACACCCACCATCACTGCGAAGGCAGAGCCAGTAATCTTGGTGTAAATCTCCATCAAGGAATCCTGCGTAACTATCTCAAAATCATTCTCCTTCTCCGGTGGAACCCCCCTCCTCCTTCTTAAAATGCTTTCCACCTCTGATATTGCCCTCGGAATCGCCTCCCTGCTCACCGCCTGGATGGAAAGAGTGATACGCCCCCTCTCCTTACCGAATATCTTCTGAAAGGTGGTGTATGGAATGAGAATATAGTTATCCATAGATTGACCAAAAAACTCACCTCTCTCCTCAAGGGTGCCTATCACCCTGAATGCAATGCCGTTAATCCTTATATCCTCACCCACAGGGTCTCCAACTGGAAAGAGTGCCTCTTTGGGTTCATAAGCGAGAATGCAGACATACCTTGATGCAATAACATCCTGCTCGGTTATACCCCTTCCTGATTCAACGGCAAGTGAGTTTACAATCAGATATGACGAATCCCCTCCATCTATCTCAACCTCACCTATGCGATTACTTTCATATCTTACATCTGCATAGTTATACATCTCTGGACAAGCATGTATAACCGAGGGGCAACTCTCCTCTATCGCCTTCGCATCCTCCACCTTTAGGTCCTTCCTCTTCCTCAACTCCGGGTCCATCGGTCCAAACCTAACCACCGGCATCTTGGTTATGTATATGACATTTGAGCCGAGTTCGCCTATCTGCTTTGCCATGGAGTCATTCAAGCCCTCTAATATTGACATCATCCCCACCACCGTCATCACCCCTATGACCACACCGAGAAGGGTCAGGAACGAGCGGAGCTTATTTGAGAACAGCGACTCCATTCCGATTACGAATGCCTCATTAATCCTTGCCCTTAACCTGATAAAGAACATTCTGATAGTGCTAATTACCTTGTTTACCATATCTTCTATTCAAATCTAAGAGCATAGATGGGGTCCATCTTGGATGCCTTGTTAGCAGGATATATTCCAAACACAAGACCCACAACCACAGAAAACCCAACGCCCAGAACCATAACCCATATTGACAAAGACGATGGAAGACCTGTAAAGTTGGAGACCACCTTTACCAGAATGGAAGCGAGCCCAACACCAAAAGCACCTCCTATGACCGAGAGAATAGCCGACTCGTATAAGAACTGCCCCAGTATGTCAGAGCGCTTTGCTCCTATCGCCTTTCTTATACCTATCTCTCTGGTCCTCTCGGTGATACTCACCAGCATTACATTCATAATGCCCACTCCACCCACGATAAGTGAAATACCACCGACTCCTATCATCGCAGCGAATATTGCCCCAGTCAAACTCTGGAACAGCCCAAGCATCGCCTTCTGTGTCTGGATGGTGAAATCATCCTCATCATCTGCCCTCAACTGATGCCTCTGCCTCATAAGCATCCTCACCTCATCTATGGCAGGCACAGGTGAACCATTACCCATTGGTTTTACAATGACCATAGCGAAACTGTTCCATCCAAACATCTTTCTAAAGGTCGTTACTGGAACGAACACAATGTTGTCTCTGCTCTGACCGAATATGCTTCCAAGTTTGTCTATTGTTCCCACCACCCTCAATGGATACCCCCCAACTTTTATTCTCTCTCCAATGGGACTCCTTTCCACAAATAGTGCATCCTCAATATCGTAGCCGATAACACAAACCAACCTGCTGTGGTCAACATCCTCCTGAGAGATAAACCTCCCCTGTTTTATCAATAAGTTCTCCATATTTTGGAACGCCTCATTGACACCTACCACAAATATGTAATCCGTCTCCTCACCCTCATACTTCGCCTTCTTCTGTGTATAGACCCTCATACTGACGAACTCAACAGAAGGACAGTTCTCTTCAATGGCTTGAGCATCCTCTATCTCTATGTCGGGTCTCCTCTGAACCCGTCTCCACTCTTCACCGCTTCTCACCATTGGTGGAATCTTCATCACATTAAAGGTGTTTGAGCCAAATGATGATAGTAATGACGCTACATATTCATTAAGTCCATTTATCATAGAAATTAAGCTAATAATGGTTGTAATCCCTATAATTATACCCAGAGTGGTGAGAACTGACCTGGTCTTATTTGCAATAAGCGAACTGACCGCAATCTTAATATTCTCAATAATAACTCCTACATTTACCCTGAAAAATCTCATCTTCTACTTCTTCCCGGTAATCTTGTCAGAGACAATCTCCCCATCCCTCAATTGTATAATTCTCCTCGCATGCCTGGCAATATCAGGGTCGTGTGTAACCATCAATATCGTGTTACCCTCCTCGTTTATACTCCTGAATACATCCATAATCTCATTGCCGGTTCTGGTGTCAAGATTGCCCGTGGGCTCGTCAGCAAGAATAATGGCGGGTTCGTTTACTATGGCTCTGGCAATGGCAACCCTTTGCCTTTCGCCTCCCGACATTTCGCTGGGATTGTGCTTTGCCCTATCTACCAGGTCAACTTTGGAAAGTGCCTCCATCGCCCGCCTCTTCCTGTCCTCAGCAGGGACTCCTGCATATACCAGAGGCAGTTCAACATTTGATATTGCATTCCTTCTTGGCAGGAGATTAAAGGTCTGAAATACGAAGCCCACCTTCTTGTTCCTTATATAGGCGAGTTTATCATCACTTAATCCGCCTACCCGCTCACCCTCAAAGTAATACTCCCCTTCTGTAGGTCTATCAAGACAACCGATGATATTCATCATGGTGGATTTGCCCGAGCCGGATGGTCCCATAATAGCCACATACTCCCCCTCATCAACCACCATATTGATTGCCTTTAGTGCCTCAACCCTAATATGTCCAATATTGTATATCTTGAAGACATTCTCAAGGTGAATAATCTCCCTTTTATTATGGTCGCTCAAACTTCTCCTCCTTCATCTCTATGACTTTATCACCCGCCTCCATCTTTCTTAACAACTTATATGGACCTGATATAATCCTCTCACCCTCTTTCAAGCCATCTTTTACCTCAATATACTGGTCATCTGATATCCCTGTGGTAATCTGTCTGAATACCGCTTCATTGTCCTCAATTAAGAACACTCCCTCTACATATTTCACCCTCTTCTGCATCTTACCCTCAATAATCCTTCCATCTTCTGTTCTCTTCACAATTGCCTGAATTGGCACATATACCACATCCTCAGATGTGGCGGTTATTATATCTACTGTGGCTGACATCCCAGGCAGGATATCAGGAGTGGCATCGCTAAGGGTTACCGTCACCTTATAGTCGGTAGAACCCATCTGCGTTGACTCCAGACCTTCGGTCAATATGGGCATCTTTGATATCTCAATGACCGTTCCACTGAATAATCTATCCGGGAACGCGTCCAGTTCTATCTGTGCTTCCTGCCCTAACTCTGTCTTTACCACATCGGTCTCGTCTATCTCCGCCTCAACCTCCATCACCCCCATATTTGAGATGACCATCATCTCTGTTCCTGCAATATTCATAGTCCCTGGCACAACCACCTCACCCTCTTCAACATTTATCCGTGTTACCACACCATCAATCGGTGAAGTATATCTGGTCTTGGAGAGATTGTCCTGTGCTGCCACTAAAAGTGCCCTTGCCTGCTCAAGGTTGGATAGCGCCTGCCTGTATGCTGTCTCAAGCGAACTATAGGTAGTAAGCGACCTGTCATACTCCGCCTTAGATATCAGTCCATCCTCATAAAGTGACCTCTGCCTATCAAATGTCTCTCTACCCTCTACTAACTGCCTCTCCGCAATCTCAAGCGCCGCCTCCGCAGACCTCACACCAGCACTCGCTCTAACAACCTCCTCACGATACTGGGTACCATCAAGTTGGACAAGAAGTTCGCCCTTCTTAACCTCCTGCCCCTCTTCAACCGCAATATCTATGACCCTGGATAGAACATATGTTGATATTGACACCTCGCTCTTTGCCTTCACAGTGCCTGGACCTGAAACCATCTCAATGATATCACCTCGCTTCGTCTCCTCTACCATAACCATCTTTGCATTCCTGTTTGGATTAAGAAGATTAGCGAGTATCATAATAAGTATCACCATACCTATGCCAATAAGAACCCACCATCTCTTCTTCATCCTCTTTAATTTATAAAAGAAACCTGCCATATCAAAACTCCTTCTATTAAGCAAAGTTATCTCACCTCAATACCCATAGCCCTTTTCAGCTCCATCTCGGAGGTGAGAAGTGAATACTTAGCGTTCTCATTCTGGCTGACAGAACTTAAATACTGTGCCTGTGCCTCCGTCAACTCCATAATTGAACCGGCACCCAGTTCATATCGCCTCTCAGCAAGGTTTAGTTCCATTCTTGCGGTCTCAAGCATATTCATAGTGACCTCAAGTTTCTTCTTCGCCTCCTCATAAGAGATATATGCATTTCTCAGTGCCATCTCAGCAAGTTCTTTAGCCCTGTCCGCATAGTTTTTAGACAAGCGTCTTGAAGCCCTCGCCCTCATAATACCTGCCTCTGTTGAGAGACCATCAAACAGGTTCAAACTCAGGGTTAAACCGATGTAATAACCATCGTTTCTACCCCAGTTCTCAGTGGTAAATCTCTCGTTATTCCAGTAGTAAGAGAAATTACCATATAATGACGGAAGGTGCATACTCCACCCCGCAAGAGATGCATATAAAGCAGATGCATCCTCCGACTTATACATCTCTTCATATCTCTTAACCTCATTCATTACCTCAAGGCACTCTTCATATTCATAATCTTCAATCTCAATGGGCACCTCCTCAAGAATGAGTTCTGTCTCAACTGGTTTACCAAGAGTGTCATTTAGGTTCATCATCGCTCGCTTGAGTGCACCCTCCGCCTCAATAAGGTCTATCTCCGCCTCTGATAATTGCACCTGCGCCTTGAGCACATCAATCTGACTCACACCCTCCATCTCATATAAACGCTGTGCATACTCAAGATGCTTCTTGCTCAACTCATAGGCACGCTTAGATGCCTCCAGTATGTGCCCCGCCTTTAGAACGCCGAAGTATGCATCACAGATGCCAATTATTACACCCGCCGTCGCATCTTCATACTTCAACCTTGAAGCCCTGTATGATGACCTTGCGGATAAGTATGCAAACATAGCAGACGGTGAAACCAACGGCTGGGTGAGATTGGCGCTGTAGGTGTATGTATTGCTTACACCGCTATCGCCATTAAACATAACACTATTGTAAACTTCACCTTGATAACCAGGCACATAATCCACCCCACCATAGTAATTAAAATCACCGAAACTATATGATGTGCCCCACTGCCGTCTGAACGATAAAGATGTATTGATTGTAGGGAGAAATACCCCCCCTAATCCAGACAGGTAATCCGCCTTTGACTGTGTAAGTTCTACCTCCTTGCTTATTATATCCGCCCCATCGGAAAGTGCCATCTCTATCGCATCATCAAGCGTTAAGTGCAATGTCTCTGCTTGCACAGACAAAGCCAATAAAACTATCATTACGCTTAATTCCCCTACAACTATCTTAACCATATCACTTACCTCTAAATGAGATGAAACAACCTATAAAAGATAAAATCTATATTCACACAACCTTATATATATTAAACAATACCTTACTACACCCACCTTCATTTATGAACGAAAAAGATAAATTATAGTCAAGCGGATTTTAATGTAAAACAACGCATCAAACAAAGGTGTTTAAACAATAAATATATATCTTAAACACTAACCATCATTGTTAATATAGACGAATATAAACCCCTATTAGTTTCAATAAAGCAAGGTCAAATTACCCCCTTAATATATCTCCTATCTTATATTAATCTATTGAACAATGGGAACCAGACAATTAGAGAGAATCTTCAGGATAATTCAGTTATTAAGCGCCGACACCTCACTCAACGCAGAAGAACTTGCAAGAGAATGCAATGTGTCTGTTAGAACTATATATCGCGACCTCTCTTCAATCTCTGACTTTATACCATTAATTTATGAAGATGGATACAAATTTCTATTTCCACAATCTCTACCACCTATAAACCTAACCCCTGAAGAGATATTCGCCCTTCACCTCGCCTCAACATGTCCTGCCACAGGTCCCAAATCACCCTTCCACGGAGCGGTGAAATCCGCCCTATCTAAGATTAGCGACTTCACCAATATGGAAATAGAAGATAAAGAAATAGCGAAAGTGGACTATGTTATGACCATAGATAAACCGATAACAGATTATAGTTTGAACCCACGAAAATTCGGTGAGATAGAAAGGTCAATAAGCGAGAGAAGAATACTTCATATTAAGTATTTCTCACTCAGAACAGGTATGGAGACAGAAAGAAATGTAGAACCCTATGCTCTTGTTTTTAGACGGCACGCCTGGTATCTCATCGGATACTGCCACCTGAGAGAAAACATCAGGACTTTCCGCGTGGAGCGAATAAAGGATGCTTACAACATAGATGAACCATTTGAGCGACCGGATGACTTTGATATAGCAACCTATCTTGAAGATGCCTGGGAGTTATATAAGGGTGGAGAGACCATTGATGCGAAGATTCTGTTTGATAAGTCAATCGCACCTCTATTACTTGAGGGCAGAAGGCATCACAACCAAAAGATAGAGGTTAAGGTAGATGGCTCTCTAATCTATACAGTAAGAGTTCGGGGGGTTGAGGAGATAGGAAGGTGGATACTATCATTCGGAAGGAAGGCAGAGGCGCTCTCGCCCCCTGCTCTAAGAAGTTATGTAGCAAGAGAACTCCGCTCCGCTGTAAGCAAATACGGACCGGAGGATTAGCGAAATTGTTATAATATCATCACTACTATGAAACAAAGCGCCATCCTCATCGTCTTGATAATAAGCATAATTACCCTCACCGGATGTCCAAAGAGACCGTCAGGAGACATATCGCTCAGGGAATGGAAAGAGGGCATAACCAGAAGAATAGACAGAGGTGAGGGCACACACACAGGGAGTGGGGACTTTGAGGGCTATGCATCATACTATGGCGCCGACTTCCACGGCAAGAGAACCGCATCGGGAGAGGTCTATAATATGTATGACCTCACCTGTGCCCATAGAAATCTTGCCTTCGGCACCAGATTGAGGGTTACCAATGTGAACAATGGGAAGAGCGTGGTGGTCAGGGTGAACGACCGGGGACCCTGGGTAAAGGGGCGGATAATTGACCTGTCGTATGAAGCGGCGAGGGAATTAGATATGCTCGCTACAGGGGTGGCATGGGTAATTATTGAGGTATTGGAATAATCTGATACTACTAACTCACGGAAACAAAATATCGGGGTATAAAATTGTCTGAGAATAAGAAGTCAAAGATATCCTATGTTCAGGTTTTGAGAAGACAGGGCTACCGCCAGTTGTTCTTTGGCTCCGCTGTCTCCACCATTGGTAATCAGATACAATACATTGCTCTCATTGCCTATGTCTATCATATCACAGGCAAGGCGCTTGACCTTGGTCTCCTGATGATTATCTCGGCACTTCCCAACCTCATATTCGGTCCTGTAATGGGTGTTCTTGCAGATAGGTATAACCGCAGAAGCATTATGATTATCTCCGATATATCCCGCTTCTTCATTGTGCTGATGTTTCCCCTAACCCAGACGCTGTGGCAAATATATCTTCTGGTATTTCTTATGGGCATCGCAAGAGCAGCATACTCACCCTCCGAATTCGCCTATATACCCAATCTGGTCACCAGAGACGAACTTGTGGTAGCAAACTCACTTGAGATGACTATGATAAATGTAACTATGATTGTGGGACCTGCACTAGGTGGTCTCATCATTGGCAGGTTCAATACTACGGTCGCCTTCATCATAAACGCCATCACCTTTCTATTCTCAGCAGTGATGATTATGATGATACGGGAGGAAGTAAGCAAAAGAAAGGTGGAAACAAATAAAACCAATATCCTTCAGGACCTTAAGTTTGGTCTCAGATTCATGTGGAGTGATAAGATAATAAGGTTCCTCATCGTCGTCTTCTCTATACTCATATTACTCACATCAGGGATAAACCCACTGGTCATCGTGTATAACCACGAGATACTGGGCAAGGGCGATGCAGAGTTTGGCTATCTCATCTCCATGATTGGCTTCGGCGGAATTGTGGGGGGCTTCATATATGGGCTCATCGGCAGGCGCTATTCAAAGATACAGATAATCTTTTACAATCTTGTTATTGATGGAGTTATACTGGCGCTTCTCGGCTTCAACAGTTCGTATCTATTAGCAATGGTTATATTCTTCCTCTTAGGTCTTCTGGGAACCATATTTGAGGTAGCAATTATGACGCTTCTTCAGGAATATATACCAGATGAACTGAGGGGGAGAATAATAGGCATATTCTCGCTGGTGTTTGACCCATTCAGGATGGTGAGCATGGGTATATACGGTTTTCTCACCGACCTTTTTGGGGTAGGTATTCTATTTATAGCCAGCGGTATATTTGAGATGGGGACTGGCGCAATCGTCCGCCTATTTCCCGCATATAAGAAGATGAGGCGGATAGAAGAAGAGGGGGTGGTAAAGATTAAATGACAAATAAACCCTGTTGAAACCTCATCCTATTTTTTATACTATTTGGTGTTAAGTGGGCCGCTAGCTCAACCAGGCAGAGCAACGGACTCTTAATCCGTGGGTTGGAGGTTCGATTCCTCCGCGGCTCACTTTTTTACCTATAAAAGTCCTATCTTTCATATAATTATCATCGTGAGATAATATGCCCGAAAAGAAGAAGATACTCCTCATAGACGCAATGAACATCATCTTCCGTGCCTACTATGCCTTCATCAAAAATCCACTGAGGAACTCAAAGGGGGAAAACACAAGCGCCCTCTACGGCTTCACCAATATGGTTCTAAAACTCCTTGATGAGGAGAAGCCCGATTATGTAGCGGTGGTCTTTGACTCCCCGACCCCCACCTTCCGAAAACAACTCTACCCCGAATACAAGGCGAATCGTGAGGAACCACCTGACGAACTGGTCCAGCAGATTCCAAAGGTCCAGCACCTCTGCGATATCCTCGCCCTACCCCGCATTGAGCAAGAAGGTTTAGAGGCAGACGACTGTATTGCCACTCTTGCCGATGAGGCGGAGAAACGTGGATTTGAGGTGAGTATCGCTTCCTCAGATAAGGACTTATACCAGTTAGTAGATAAGAACACCCACCTTATCACCACAAAGAAGGGCATAAACGACATCATCAAGATTGATGTAGATGGTGTTATAGAGAAACTTGGGGTAAAACCGGAGCAGGTGACTGACTTTCTGGCGCTCACTGGAGACAAGAGCGACAACATCCCAGGAGTGAAGGGCATAGGCGAAAAAACCGCGGCAAACCTGCTGAATGCCTACAATAACCTTGACTACATAATTGAGAACATAGACAAGATTGAACCAAAGACGGTGGCTAATAAGATAAAAGATGATATGGACAACCTGCTCATATCACGGGAACTGGTCAAACTGAAATATGACCTACCCATCAGAGATGAGTTCAACAGATTTCGTCCCTCCGAGGCGGACGAGAAGGAGGTCAAGAGGTTCTTACAGGATATGGAGTTCACCAGTTTGCTTGACAGGTTTATTAAACCCAGAGAGCATAAAAAACTTGAGTATAAAGAGATTGGACTAAAAGATGTGTTAAATAAGATTACCAAGGGTGATTGGGCAATAGAGGTAGAAGATGGGTATATTGCCCTCTCAGGTCCTGGAGAATCATATATCGTAAATGTTTGCCCAGATGATATGGGCGAAGCACTCAAATCAATTTTAAAAGCAAATGCAAATATATCCGGTCATAACCTCAAGAAGATTTACAAAAAATACCCCTCTCTTACTGATAGCAATATTCGGTTCTTTATGGATATAGAATTGGGGGCTTACCTCATTACCCCAGAAGGTGTCAGTTATGGTCTTGAGAGTATCTATTTCAGGGAGTTCGGTGAGCGCCTTGATGATTACACTGGTCAACCAGAGCTGTTTATTGAGAAAGAGAGTTTGATAAAGAATATCGTCTCAAGGGCAGGCGCCATATTCAGATTGATTAAACCCATCAAAGATAAACTTGATAGTGCCGGCTTGACAGGAGTGCTTAAAGATATTGAGATGCCCCTCACACCTGTTCTGGCGAGGATGGAGAACCGCGGCGTTCTTATAGATAGCGGTATCTTAGCCGACCTCTCCAAGAGTGTTCAAACCAAGATTGAGGAGATGGAGGAGAGGATTTACTCAGAGGTTGGCGAGAGATTTAATATCGCCTCTCCAAAGCAGTTATCAAAAATACTGTTTGACAAACTCGGTCTTCCAACGCAGAGGAAGACCAAAACCGGCTATTCCACAGACAGCGAGGTTCTGGAGACACTCTCAAAGATGCATCCGGTTCCCAGGATGATAATAGAGCACCGAACTCTCTCAAAGATGAAATCTACATATATAGATGCCCTCCCAACCTATATCAACAAAGACACAGGAAGGATTCACACCACATTCCTACAGACATCAACCTCAACGGGTCGGCTTTCATCCAGAGACCCCAATCTACAGAATATACCGATAAGGACAGAGATAGGGAGTCAGATAAGACAGGCATTCATCGCCCCAGACGACAGATTGCTCCTTTCGGCTGACTACTCGCAGATTGAATTGAGAATATTAGCCCATATGTCTGGAGACGAGAACCTGATTGAGGCATTCAAGCGCAATGAAGATATTCATACACGAACTGCGAAGGAGATATTCCCTGGTGCTGAGATAGATGGCGAGTTAAGACGGCGGGCGAAGGCGGTAAACTTCGGTTTAATCTATGGCAAGACACCGCACGGTCTATCTCAGGAGCTGGGTATCTCTCACGAGGAGGCATCCGAATATATAGAGAAGTACTTCAGTCGTTTCCCGGCTGTTAGGGAGTTTATGGACACACTTATAAAGTCAGCCCATGAAAAGGGCTATGCAGAGACAATGTTTGGAAGGAGAAGATATCTTCCAGAACTCAAAAGCGAAAATGCCACAATTCGCTCTTCCGCAGAGAGAGCAGCACTTAATATGCCCATACAGGGAACAGCAGCAGATATAATGAAGATGGTAATGATAGAGATAGAAAAGACGCTTTCTAAAACTGAATATGGTTTTATGATTCTGACCATACACGATGAACTCCTCTTTGAGGTAATGGAGAACAAAATTGAAGAGGTAAAAGACCTCGTAAAAGATAAGATGGAGGGGATAATAAAACTTGCGATGCCGGTAGTTGTGGATATTGGATGGGGTAAGAACTGGTTGGAGGCGCATTGAAACATATACTAAAGAACTTACATGAAAGAATACAGTAAAAACACTCATATAGACATAGGGAGAAAGAGGGTCTATTTCCTCTCTGATAGGTCCTTCTACATTGACGGCTCGCTTTTCTATACTCCACTGTCAAGGTCTGATTGGCGTGAATTCGCAGAGGATGCTGGTGATGGCATGGTATTGGTCAGAACCAGAAGTATCATTATAGAAAGTAAGAAGCACAACATACTGGTTGACTGCGGGATTGGCTCATCAGGTGAGGCAATGCACCATAAGTTAAAAGACGACAATGTTCTAATTGATGGGATGAGGGCTTTGGGATTTGAGCCGTCTGATATTGATATGGTAATGCTCACCCACCTCCACTACGACCACTGCGGTTTCGCCATTGATGACGATGGCAATCCAGCATTTGAGAATGCACACTACTATGTCCAGAGGCAGGAGTGGGATGATGCCACCAACATCAATGACCTGACCGAGACATCATATCTTCCTGAGACATACAGTGGTCTGATGAAGGCACGAGTACTGAAATTGGTAAACGGAGATTATGTCCCCGCACTGGGAATCCGTCTGTGGCTCACCGGCGGGCACTCAGCGGGGCATCAGACGGTGCTTGTCAAATCCAAGGGGCAGGGGCTGTTATTTACCGGTGATATAGTTCCAACCAGATATCACCTCAGAGGCGACATTCACTGCGCCTTTGACTTATTTCCCCTAAGCGTCCTAACCATGAAAAAGCAGATAATAAAACTGGCTAAAAAACATAAATGGTATCTCGCCTTCCCCCACGACCCCGATGTTCCCTACATAAAGTTATAGTCGTATTATTAGGAGGTCTAATAAATATGCGGTATCATCTATTTCTAATAGTAATTCTTCTAACCACCCTTAATACATCCCTCACATATGAGAGACCCGACCCTCTAAAGCCAATAAGAATTGACACCGTCTATGACTCCTCAACCGATACCAATATAGAATACTCGGTTGATGATACCTCTGCAACATTTTCTATCACTATTCCTGAAACACTCACAAAGGATATAGAGGGTGAGAGATATGAGAAGATAATAGAAGAAACTCCTCTATATCCATCATACCTCAAGGCGGCAGAGGATTCGGAGTATCCTGTTCTGCCATCAATAGAGTTCTGTAGTCAGAAGGGAAAGTTCTTTGATGATGGGGTGTATTCAGCCATTGAGGTAGCCCTTGAGATTGGTATTAGCCAGATAAATGAGGGAAGGCAAGCAATACTAAAGGATATGATTACAGCCCTCAAACCACTATTTAAGCAGGGCAGTGGTAGAGTTAGAAAGGCATACTCCGATGCTCTGGCGTTCACCTCAACCGCATTCCTTCTGGGGGGTGGCACTATTGAAGAATTGGGTCTACCGGATGAGATAGCAAAGGAGGCGAAGAAGAATGCGGAAAGATTCCAGAAGGAGGAGCTTTTCAGTTCAAAACCCATCGGCTTCTACACCTGGACGGATACCTTAAGGCATATATTCGTAAGAGAAAGATATTTAGCCACTATAATGGACCCGGATGAGCCGGATAAGTTCGCGCTCTCCCTTGCATTATGCTCTGCCATTGACAAGAACGACACGATTGAGACCAGGATAAGATTTTTGAACGACCTCTTCTCGGGGCTGACCAACCCATCAAGGTATTATAACCCAGAACATTATAAGGAGACATTCGGCGATTGCGGTGAGACCCTGGAAGACGATGCCCTGTTCAACTCTGCACATAAGAAGGCAAAGGAAGACAGGATGATGTTCGCACTTATCCCGCCCTCTATGTCTAAAGAGGTTGACCTAATGTATAAACTGCCAGTGACAGGTGATATAGAAAACCTGATGCCTGAGCTGATAAAAGCAATAAGAGATGGTAGATTAAGTTTAGAACCGGATGAAGAAAGCGGGTGGTATCAGTATCAGCAGTATGCGCTGGAATGCCTGCTTAAGTTTAATGAGACGAGGGAATCGTCCAAACTATCCGTTGATGATAACTACATCAGACGCCTGGAAACCGCTTTTGCCAGCGTGATAACCCAGGCAAGGGAGACACATATTAAATCGCTTGAAAAATATATCACAGAGGCAGAGCCACCGCCGGAGAGAATAATAGAGGTTACTATATACCCCGAGTTCACACTTGAACCGATGGCGACATATTATCTCAGAGTGGCAAGGGGATATGGTTTTCTGGAAAAGATACTAAACAACTATCTTGATGAGGAATGGTATGAACTCAAGCCCCTTCACAATGGGAAGGCATCAGAAGAGAACCTTAAGAAGTATCTTGATTATATGAAGGACCTTTTCTATGGCTTCTATATAGAGT